>CAZEGB010000001.1:0-74039 GCA_964511655.1 uncultured Saccharimonas sp. (SeqCode)
AGCTTCCCTTCAATCCGATCTATCTAACAACTCTAAAAAACTAAGCCTGTACTACGCCGAACATGGTTCCTATCCAACTAGCTTTGACCAAGATAACTGCCCATTAGGTTCTTCACCATCTCCCGACCCTAACTACTGCCTAACCTCAGGCGCCGATACAACCCTAAGCTACCAACCTAACAGCACGACCAATGCTACCCAATACTCACTTTATGCTAATAGCGACGTTGTTACTACTACTTTCTTACGCCTATCCAGTGATACCGGCTTCTCCACCAATCCAATTACCATGGTCTGCCCTTACGGCTTTATTGTCGTACCTGGTAGTGCTACTTATGGCACATCTGATTTTTGTGTGATGAAGTATGAGGCTAAACGAGTAGGCACTACGACCACACCTATTTCCCAAGCCAGTGGAGCTCCTTGGGTGAATATCTCACAAACTTCGGCTAAAACAAATAGCCAGAACGTCGTTTTCAACGGCGCCGCTTGCGGCGCCAGTTGTCACCTGGTTAGCGAGGCTGAATGGCTAACTATAGCTCAAAACGTTTTATCCGTACCAAGCAATTGGAACAGTGGGGTAGTTGGTAACAGTTATATATACAGTGGTCATAATGATGGTATTCCAGGTAATGAATTAGAGGCAAGTACAAACGATAGTGACGGTTATTATCTAACCGGTCAAACTACCGGCAACCAACGCCGTACTTTAACTCTAACCAACGGTGAAGTCATTTGGGATATGGCCGGTAACGTCTGGGAATGGACATCAGACGCAGTCCAATCGCCGACCGTTCAACCTGGCATAGTTGGTGCAGGTTATGCCTGGCGTGAATGGAACGCTCTAACGCAAGCCGGTACTTTACTAGTCAACCCTTTCCCGTCTTATGGAACGCCAGCTGCCAGTAGCTGGACTCACTTACTAGGTATAGGTGTAGTTTATAGTAGTTCAGACGAGACTGGACTAAGGACTTTTATCCGCGGTGGCACTTGGTACGATGGTGGCTATGCCGGTGTTTTGTCACTAAAGTTGGACAATTTGCCTAGCTATGCTAATAGTGTTTTCGGTTTCCGCGTTTCAATGGCGTTCTGATTTTATGCAAAACATTGACACTTGCTTGTTGTGCGTTATAATGGATTTACTTATTTATAAAACGTTTTCGAACACGAGCGTTATTTGAATTTATTTAACTCTTTACGTTCTCTTAGCATTGGTGTATAATTGTGTACTGTAACTTATGGTCGGACAAAAGGAAGTAATTAAATTGCAAGGAAAGGTGGTGGAATCACTGCCTAATACCCAATTTAAGGTCGAACTTGAGAACGGTCATAATATCATCGCTCATATTTCGGGTAAGATGCGCAAGCATTACATCCGACTAGTACCGGGCGATAAGGTGGAAGTTGAGTTGACCCCTTACGATCTTAGTAAGGGCAGAATCACCTTCCGCTTAAAAGATTAATCATATTAAATTTAAATTAGGGTTAAAGGGAGTTTTTTAACGCTTATGAAAGTTCGTGCAAGTGTAAAAAAAATCAGTCCTGACGATCAATTGGTACGTCGTAAAGGCGTTCTAAGGATCATCAATAAGAAAAAACCTAAGAATAAACAAAGGCAGGGTTAAGCATGACTCGAATTGCTGGGGTGACTATCCCATCAGAAAAGCAAGTCCAGATCGCTTTGACGTATGTATACGGCATCGGTCCGAAATTTGCTCAGAGTATCCTTGCGGCGGCTAAAGTAGAGCCGACCACTCGGGTGAAAAATCTCACCGAGGCTGAAGAACAACGTATTCGCGAAGTAATCGATACAGATTACACTGTCGAAGGTGACCTGCAGCGCTTGGTGACAAATAATATTAAGCGTCTAAAGGACATCAGCAGTTATCGCGGTGTCCGGCACAAGGCTGGATTACCGGTTCGCGGTCAACGTACTCGTACGAACGCACGAACTCGTAAGGGTAGAGCTATCGCCGTTGGCGGAACACAAAAGAAAGCGGCGTCAAAGACGTAGAAAGGAATAGATTATGGCAGATGCAAAAACTACGACCAAGAAAAAACAGCGCCGATCCGTTCCTGCTGGTCAGCTTCATATTCAAGCGACATTTAATAATACGATTGTGACGCTCACTGATAAGAAAGGTAACGCCTTGGCTTCTTCAAGCGCAGGTGCTACCGGTTTTCGAGGCAGTAAAAAAGGCACGGCCTATGCGGCTCAAATCGCAGCTGAAAAGGTAGCCGAAACGGCAAAAACTCAGTTCGGTACAGCCAGTGTCGAAGTATTCGTTAAAGGCGTTGGCTTGGGCCGTGACGCGGCAATCAGGGCTTTAAGCACCTATAATATTGCGATTGACAGCATTAAAGACGTTACTGGCGTTCCGCATGGCGGCGTTCGTCCGCGAAAGGCAAGAAGGGCTTAAATTATGGCTAGAGACAAATCACCAATCGTCAAGCAGAGTCGCCGCGAAGGTTACGCACTTCATCCCAAGGCGCATAAAGTCATGGCAAAAAAGACCGGTATTCCCGGTCAGCACGCTCATGGCCGTCAAGGCAAACCAAGTTTGTATTTGACTCAGTTGCGCGAAAAGCAGAAAGTTCGTCGCACATACGGTTTACTTGAAAAACAATTTTCAAAGTTGATGAAAGAAGCCAGCCGTACTAGCGGTCAAGGCGTATTGCCGGGCGAAATCCTTTTGCAGTATCTAGAGCGACGTATCGACAACGCAGTCTACCGCGCCGGTTTTGCTACAAGCCGCCGTGCTGCCCGACAACTAGTCGGTCATGGCCACTTCATGCTCAACGGACGTCGCGTAAATATACCTTCGATTCGTCTGAAGGCTGGCGACGAAATCGTCGTCCGTCCTAAAAGCGTAAAATCGGGCTATTTTAGCCAGATGGATGAAATCGCCAAGAATACCTACCAAGAACCGCTTAGTTGGCTAAAAAGCGATCAAAAGAAACTAAAAATTACAATAACCGGCTTGCCAAAGCGCGAAGAAGCCGAAACAGATATCAAAGAACAGCTAATCGTCGAGTACTACTCACGTTAAAGGTAAAGGAGAAATTAACATGACAAAAGTTATCCATAACCCGGCACTGGCAAACATCGAAGAGCACAGTGCGTCGAGCGCTACATTTGATATCGAGCCATTGCACGCCGGCTACGGCAATACGTTAGGCAACAGCCTAAGGCGCGTTTTGTTGTCAAGCATCGAGGGTGCAGCTATCGTCGCTTTCAGAGTCGAAGGTGCCAGCCATGAATTTACGACCGTTCCTGGTATCAAGGAAGATGTCGTTGATATCATGCTGAACATCAAGAACGTTCGCCTTAAAGTTCACTCAAGCGAACCAGTTGAGCTTCGACTCGAGAAAAAAGGCGCCGGTCCGGTCACGGCAGGTGACATCAAAACAACGGCCGACGTTGAGATAGTTGAACCAAACCAAGTTATTTGCACGATAGACGATCCAAAAAAGTCAATTTTGATGGACTTGGTCGTTGAATCAGGTCGCGGTTATCAAACTATCGAAGAATCAAGCGCCAAGCGGATTCACAGCGATATGATTGCCGTTGACGCTATTTTCAGCCCTGTAATTCGCGTACGCTACAAAGTTGAAGGTACCCGCGTTGGCCAGGAAACAAACCTGGACAAATTATTGATAACGATTGAAACCGACGGGTCGGTCACTCCGCGACAGGCATTCGAAGAGGCCTCGGCTATCCTTGTTAACCAATATTCTGCTTTGGCAGGCTCGACAATCGTCGAAGCCGCACCGGCACTTGGTCACGACAAGGACGACGAAACGAACGAATTGAATACACCAATCGAAGAGTTGAACCTGACTGCACGTACTGCCAATGCCCTTATTAACAATGACATTCGCACCGTACACGATCTTGTAACTCTCAGCGAACAGGATTTGCGTGAACTCAAAGGTTTCGGTTCAAAGGCGCTGGATGAAGTTAAAGAAAAATTGGCGGAATTGGAAATATAAATCATGCATCGACACGGATATATAGGACGCAAGTTTGGTCGTGAACGCGATCAAAGGCGCGCATTGATGAAAGGCTTGGCAACCAGCCTGGTTATTCATGGCAAGATTGAAACCACGCTGCCCAAAGCTAAAGAACTGGTTCGCTACATTGAAAAGCTTATTACCAAGGCTAAAAAAGGCGGCCTAAATAACCGCCGTCTGGTTTATGCTGCTCTAAGTACTCAAGACGCTGCTAACAGATTGTTGGACGTAATTGCTCCGCAATTAGTTGATAAAAGGCCTAGCGGCCACGTCAGAGTTGAAAAAACTTTACTAAGGGTTGGCGACGGTGCTCAAATGGCTACGATTTCATTCGTTGATGAAATTAAATCCGCTCCTGCAGAAGTTAAAACAGATGAGGAGAAAGCGTAATGGTAAATTCTAAAACTTACTCACAAAAACCTAGCGAAGTAAACCGTCACTGGATTTTGATCGACGCGTCGACAGCTCCGTTAGGACGTCTTTCGGTAGCTATTGCAAAATATTTAATAGGCAAGTACAAACCCACTTATACGCCACATATTGATGCCGGTGATTATGTCGTCGTTATCAACGCCGAAAAACTTGTTGTAACCGGCGATAAAGAGAACGATAAAATGTACTACCGACATTCTGGATTTCCGGGCGGTTTGACAGAGGCAAGTTTGAGTGAAATGCGAACCAAATACCCTGAGAAAATTATTGAAGAAGCCGTCAAAGGCATGATTCCGCGTAATAAATTGGCTGCCGAGCGTCTCAAGCGCTTACGTGTTTTTCCTGGCGAAACTCATGCTCACGAGGCGCAAACTCCCCAGAAAGTAGAGGTTAAATAATATGGCCGAATCTAAATATCTTTACGGTCTTGGCAGGCGCAAAAGCGCTACAGCCTCAGCTCGTTTATATAAAGGTAAGGGCAAAATCACGATCAATGAAAAGCCTGCAGCTGAATATTTAAGCGGCAACAAAACATACATGGCCGAGATAACCGATCCGTTAGCTTTGGTTAACAAACAAAGCGATTTTGACATCAGCATTGTTGTCAAAGGCGGAGGTGTTTCAGGACAAGTCGATGCGATAAAATTAGCTATTGCCAAGGCGTTAACGACCGGTTTTGGCGATCTTAGAACGATTCTTAAGAAAGCTGAATTCCTAAAGCGTGACTCCCGCGAAAAAGAACGCAAGAAATACGGACTTCGTTCGGCTCGCAAGCGCGAACAATTCTCGAAACGCTAAACAATCAAAAACTCCGGGACAATCCCGGAGTTTTTATATTGTTGGCGTCGTCTTACAGCATTTACCGGATAAGTTAAAACAAGTATAATAAGGACTAATTATGACAAAATCTATTATCTTGACTGGAATTCGATCAAACGAAGAACCAACGATTGGCAATTATTTGGGTGCTATCGTACCGATGGTTGAAATGCAAAAACAATTCGCCGGTAAGTATCAGATAAACATGTTCGTGCCGGATCTGCACAGCTTTACGACGCCGATTGATCATAAATCACTTTATCAAAATACTCTGAAAAATTTGAAGTATTTTATCGCATCGGGACTCGATACCGATAATCAGGATACGTATATTTATCGGCAAAGTTATATACCGGCACACAGCGAATTAACTTGGATACTGGACTGTTTTACGTACGTTGGCGAGATGACTCGCATGACCCAATACAAAGAAAAGTCGTCTCAGCAACACGAAAGCGTGACTATGGGTCTTTTAAATTACCCCGTACTTATGGCGGCAGACATTTTGCTATACAACGTCAAATACATACCTGTCGGCGAGGATCAATTCCAGCACTTAGAAATAGCGCGTGATATTGCGATTCGATTCAACAATAAATTTGGCGAAATATTTGTAGTTCCTGAATCAACCGAAGTTCAAACAGCCTTTATTAAACGCGACAACGGATTGAGGATTCGCAGTCTGACCGATCCTAACAAAAAAATGAGTAAGAGCTCTAGCGACCAAAATTCAAAAATCCTTTTGATCGACAAACCTGATTTCGCCGTCAAAAAAATTATGAGCGCAACGACAGATAGTGTTGGATGTATTCATTTTGACTGGGACAACCAGCCCGGAATAACTAACTTATTGCAGATCCTGGCGCTGCTATCAGGCCGAAACCAAGCTGAAATTAATCGTGAATGGGAAGGCAAGGAAAGCTATGGCGAATTCAAAAAAGTAGTCGCCAATAACGTTAGTGATTTCTTGACGGATTTTCAATCTAAATTAAAAGATATTTCGGACGATCAACTACTTAAAAAACTTGAGCAATCCGAGCGCGATTTGATTCCGGTTGCAAACGCAACTCTTCTAAGGGCTCAGCAGGCTGTCGGTTTGCGACCAAAAGGGAATTGATGGTTTATCCCGTTAGAGTCCATCTGAAACCTTTAACTAAAGCTTGGTTTCGTATATTTTTGGTGTATTCTTGCAAATCAAAACTGAAAGGTAGGCTCTAACGGGATGAAAGTATCAAGTCGGGATGTTCTAGACATTCTGCGTAGTTTTGAAGCGGCGAGTGACGATAATGTCCCTCGACAGGTTGAAAGTATAAAAATATCCAATCCCTCGCCGATTAACTCGCTTGTTTCATTCAGGTTCGGGAAAACTCAATATTATATCTTGTTTGACGATACCGCCGAGGACGATACGGACTATGTACGCACTCAAATTGAAACCGCAAGAAGTAACTTAATAGGTGAATTGATCAAAAATCCGCGCGATAGCTTAACTACATACGCGATGCCTTATAAGGGCAAGGAATGTTACTTATTTGAAGAAAAAAATAACAAAAAGAGGTTGGATAGTCTGCTTGCTAGTCTATACCCCGAAACTTCGCGCAGCACTTGGCAAAAGCATATTAAGTCCGGGTTAGTCTCTGTAAACGGAGCCATTGTCACTTCATCGAAATATGACGTGTCCGATGCCGATGCGATTCAAATCGAATCACCCGAGACTCAAGACTTTAGCAATAATGATCTTCCGATTATATTCCTAGACGACAACGTAATCGTAATCGATAAACCGTGCGGTGTTTTAACGCACGCCAAGGGCGCTTTGTGCGATGAATTCACCGTGGCTGATTATTTTAGGCGCTTCACGACTTATAACATCGAAACTAACCGCCCGGGCATTGTGCATCGTCTTGACCGTGACACCAGCGGTGTTATGATAGGCGCTCGAAACTCTGAAACCGCCGTTATGCTGCAAAAACAATTTTCGGATAGAAAAACTAAAAAAGTATACTATGCTGTATTAAATGGAATTCCAAAATTGGAGCGCGCGGATATTGATCTGCCGATTGGGCGTAATCCTTTATCGCCTAGTACTTTTAGAGTCGACAGCAAAGGTAAATCAGCGCTTACTAGGTATGAAGTCATAGCTATCAAAGACGGTTTATCGCTGGTAAAACTACAACCGATGACTGGTCGCACACATCAATTGAGGGTCCACATGAAGTATTTGAACACGCCTATCTTAGGTGATCGCGTTTACGGAAAGCAATCCGACCGATTGTATTTACATGCTTTTAGCCTAGAGGTTACTATTCCGAAAAGCGACAGAAAAACTTTTGTCGCGCCTCTGCCATCTGAAATGAAGGATATGTTTCCAGAGGTTAAGTTATAGTGAAGCCGATAATTAATCCGACAAGCGAAAAAATTATCAAGATGGTTTCAAAACGGTTGCCTCAATCAACCTTAATAACTGGTGAAGCTGGCGTCGGTCTAAGCACGATAGCATGTTACATAGCAAAACAGCACGACGTATTGCCGACAGTCATCCTACCTGAAAAAGATGAGGTTATCGATATCGATAAGGGAATAATTGGCATTGAGGCTATCAGGTCATTATTTAATGTGACCCGTATGAGAGATCACAATAATAGGATAATTATCATTGATTATGCCGAACGTATGACTCATCAGGCTCAAAATGCATTTTTAAAACTTCTGGAAGAACCCGGCAAAGGCATTCATTACATTCTAGTTTCTAATTCAGTTTCAAAATTACTACCAACAATTATTTCGCGCACGGAGATCATAAATATAAGACCGATAACCGAAGAGCAGTCCAATAAACTGCTTGATTCTCTAAACATTACGGACAAAGTTAAAAGATCCCAGGTTTTATTTATGGCTATGGGTAGACCGGCTGAGTTGATTAGATTACTAACTGATGAGAAGTATTTTGACAAAAGAAGTAAAAGCGTGCGCGATGCACGCGAACTTTTGCGCGCAAATATGTATCAAAAATTATTAATTATAAACGACTACAAAGATGACAGATCGTACGCCCTGTTGTTGTTATCCGATGTGGCAAATATATTAAAGCAGAGCATTTCAAGCAATCCACAACCCGAATTGATAGGCCGTATCGACTCAGCCTTAAAAGCATATGACAGTATTGAATCAAATGGTAATATACGTCTCTGTTTGGCCCGTATGATTATCTAGAAGACGCTACAATCTGTTATAATAGCTGAAGGACATGTTAAGTCTTTTGTTAGTAATACTATTTGGCGCCTGGGCTATCTACCAGCCGCAGACCGTCGACGAAATAGTCGCCGACATTCCTGTTAAGTTGTCGGAAAAACTCGATCAACTTTGGACTATCGCCCAAGATTCTTTGCAAACCAAAAAATATTTGCGTGCCGAAAAGGCATTGCTGACAATATTACGGATTGACGAACGGAATGCCAGTGCCTATAACCGCTTGGGGATTTTGTATGCGAAACAGCACTCTCTGCAAGATGCGATAGAATGCTTTGAAATAGCTCAATCATTGGAGCCTAACGCCAGCAGCCTTCATAACGTCGGTCTAATATATTTTGAGGCCCAAGATTACGACAAAGCATCTTTAGCTTTCGAACAAGCTTTGGCCATTGACGGCGAGTTGGCCGCCAGACATATAGCATACGCAAAGGTTCAGGAAAAACTAGGCAATGATAAGAAAATGATAGAATCACTTGAACACGCAGTTTCGTTAGATCCTATTCCTCAGACTTTGAATATATTGGCCGATGCTTACGAGAGAACCGGCCAAGAAGCTGAGGCTCTAAAAATGCGCGCCAAGGCCACAAAAATGATTATCCCTCAGGGACAGTCAAAACGCATACAACAGCCACGTAAAGTAATCATGTAATATAACTTCTGTCATTGTCAAATTCTGACAAATCTTTTATAATATTCGTGAGGCAAGTCAAGCACGGCTTCGACTTAATTTGTACCTCTTGAAAGGAGTTTGATTGTATTGAGGTTTATTTCTGATAAAAAAGCCCTCGCTGTTTTAATGAAATCCGGCGTCATTGGCGTCAAGTGTCACGGTGGCAGGGAATCTCAAGACGAAATCGATGTATGTGTCGATAGGACTGCTTTACTTGTCGACCAAAAGAAAACTTCCAGATGGTGTGACGAAATTGCAAGAAGATTCGTAAAAGATGACGCGCGTATTATTGTAGGATTTGGTGAATCGGGTCTTGCATTGGCTCAATGGACAGCGTTTCATTTGATGAAGATGTACCAAAACGATACAAGCCGGCCCTCCAACGATGTGCTGAGCGTCACTATGCAACCGAATACATTCGGAAAGTTGGGGTTTGGTCCAGGTGAAGCCAAATATGTACGCGGCAAAAGGTTACTATTTGTAACAGATTTTATCGTTGATAGGGCATTCCCTATTCATGAAATCGTCAAATTAATTAAATCTGCCGGTGGAATTATCGTTGGCATAGGAGCTGTCCTAAGAATAGTCGATTTTATAGAGCAAGATTTAACGGAAATTCCAAAAATAGTATCGGTAGTTAATCATGAAACTATACGGAAGTACTGCAAACTGGCAAATCAATCAAATTAATTTATGCCTCAAAGCGGCAGTAGTCTAATGACGAAAGCCGCTTTATTTTTTTGCAATTTAAAAACCACTTGTCTCACGAAGATTCAAGTGGTTTGACATTTATAACGAGAATAATTAGTGCGATACTGCAACTATTATGTTCCAAAATGAGCCGCCAAGGCCCAACTCATATGTGGCGGAAATTACTTCCGCATTATCTGCGGGCTGCAGAACAGAGCATCGTCCCCAGCAGGGGATAAGTTGATCGGCGGGTTCGAAACCCGGTTTAATTACAACTATCTTCTTTTCCTTCTTGGTACACTTAGCGGCTTTCGGGCTTTCGTAAAAATCGACTTCGTCGGACTTTGTCGGCGGACCGAACATTACTTCAACTTCCTCGACCATTTTGCCAGCCGATTTGGCAGTATTCAGAAATTTTCTGAGTCTTTCCTTACTACCAGCGTTAAGCTCTTTGACTATTTTGCAGGGTTCGACTCTACCGTCAGAATCGCGTTGGCCTTTTAGTTTGCATGGTAATCCACAATTCATCTAACCAACCTCCGTTCAAAAATCATAAAAATGAAAGTTGTGCCGATCTAGCGGCGCCGGAACGAGTGATTTTGTGTGGATCCACGCGATATGGGTGGAACTCTTCACTCGGTTTGAATGAATCTAGCTTCTCAAGAGCCGAGGGTGACAGTATCGCCACAATTCGTCTCACAAGGTCGATCCCTACGTCTTTGCCGATATGTTCATGCATATCATCCCAGTTGTTAACAAGGCACAAATTTTTGAATGGCATCATAAAATAGATGTCGGTCAAACCTGGAGCGATTTCCAGCGTAAAGCGGGAACTGCACAGATTTATTTTTTGTGATGTAACAACGTTGCAAATACCGGGGATATTTTTGCCTTTAAACTGATGGAAGGTGTCGGAAAATGGATCGTGAAGAAACAAATGGGCGTAGTGATCAAAAACTCTGTCGACTAGACTAGTTAAAAACCAGCCTTCTCTTTCCTCTCCCAGCTCTTGTTTTACCAATTGCACACTTAACCTCTCCTTTATAAATATATTTTGCGTCTCGTATTGAGAAGCGTATCAGATACCGTATAGATATCCAAAACGCTTCCCAATCGGGCAAATATAATTAATTAGAGCATTCTCGTATGTAAATGTACTGTCAGAATCGGAGCTTTTCTTTGGATAACACCGAAGAGGCTACACAACCCTAATGATTGCGATTGTAATACATTAATGGTATTTAGTCAAGTTTCGTGATGAATGATAAGCAATAAAATACCCCTATGAAATTCATAGGGGTAGAGGCACAACACGAACAATTGATTAGTATTCTAGAACAAACTACACGCCGTACGCTGTTCATGCGTCCAGCCACCAAGCAGTTGAAAACCATTCCACATAAAGTAACGCGGTTCAATAATGTTGCTACTGGTGCAGAATACGGATTTTGGCAATACAGCGACAATCTGTTCGCAGAAGTTTGTGCGCCAATCATTACCATTGGAAATATAACTTGAAGCAACTACTTTACCAGGGAAGGGTAGGTGTGACTGATCGGACAAATCACCGTGGTATTCATTGACGCAACCAAAAATGTTTCTTGCCTTGAACACGCAGAGTACTTGTTCGTAGGTGCTAGCCTGTTTTTTTGAGATAATTTTTAGTCTACCTCTCATGGTCGTACTGACGTCGCCGAATTTGATTCTGACGGACCCCCTTTTATTCCACCTTTTATGTTGGTTTTCTGTCAATTTGACAGGGATAATGTTACGGGGGTTACGTAATTCTCCGCCAAGTATGATAACAGGTATCATAACATTTTGTTTTTTTAGCCAGAATTTTTCAACGATAACTCCGTCATGAACAACACCGTCTTTGATAGTAAAGATATGCATTCCAATTTCCTCCTATTATTGCCATAGGTTTAGATTTGCCTTTAAGGCAGCCTACGGCGTTATTTGCCGCATAATACGGCAAAAATGGGGTAACTAAATGGATATAATCAATATTCGTTATTAAGGTGCCGGTCGGATTTTGAGCCGACAAAACAGTAAATTTGTTGACCGGCTTCACAAATCAGATGAAGTTGAGTATAGAATAATTGGTCAGCTTTGTCAATGGTGATAGGCGCAGGATAGCGGCCTTCGGCCTCCTTCGCTCATTCGCAAAAGAAAATACCTGCGGCGCTTTCTTTTGCTTCATTCGCTACGCCGAACTCTACGACTTTTCAATAAATTGAAAAGCTTCGTAGGTTCGATACCTTTATCGCCAGATCAAATTAATATAACCGTCGAAAATGACGGTTATATTAATTTGGTACAGGGGGTAGGATTCGAACCTACGAAGGCGAATGCCAACAGATTTACAGTCTGTCGTGTTTGACCGCTTCACTACCCCTGCGTGGAGCCGTCTCTCGGATTCGAACCGAGGACCTGATGCTTACAAAGCAACTGCTCTAACCAACTGAGCTAAGACGGCAGGTTGTTAAAGATACTTAATTATTCTATCTGATAAACAAACCAGATTCAAGTATCTATGGAGCCGCGATCGGGATTTGAACCCGAGACCTCATCCTTACCATGGATGCGCTCTACCGACTGAGCTATCGCGGCATACCACAGCAGATTTTACCATAAATACATCTGTTTAATCAATCAACTGGTATACTGGGACTATGGCAGTATTTAGTTTTGACACCGTATCGGAATATGACAAAGCCGAGATGAACAATGTTTTTTTGGCCGTGCAAAAAGAGATTGCAAACCGATATGATTTCAAGGGCACTCCGGCGCAGATTGACTGGCTGGATAACAAAACCGGCTTTAAGGTCATCGGTTTGAACGAATGGCAGATTGACAGTATTATTGACATTATCCGCAAAAAATTAGCTGCTCGTGAACAAAGCAGCAAAACTCTTGATCTAGGCAAGGAAATCGTTGTAAGTAACTTAAAAACAACCAAAGAAATACCGTTTGTTGCGGGGCTAGATCAGGACAAAGCCAAACAAATCACTAAAGTCCTAAGAGACAATTTGCCAAAAGTCAAAACCCAAATCCAAGGCGAATCCGTTCGCGTTTCAGGCAACAGCAAGGATGAACTGCAAAAAGCTATACAGCTAATCAAAGGTCAGGATTTCGACTTTCCGGTCACATTTATTAATTACCGTTAAGTGGCTTGATTGAATAGGCAATATTTGTTATAATCTACCTCTGATAGTTTATACAAATCACTGCAACGATTCGTTGCAAGGCGAAAAGGAATCACATGGCGAAAAAGAACACGAAGCGTAAATTAGTCGGCCTAGTCAGCAAACTTAGCGGTCACCGCACTTATTACACGACCAAAAATACTCAAAACACCACTGATAAGATCGTTCTAAAAAAGTATGATCCGATTGCTCGAAAGCACGCAACATATACCGAGACAAAAAAGAATCTCGGTCGAAACGAAATTAAACCTCGAAAAAGTTAATAATTATTGTATTTTCTCGGCTTGACTGTCAATTTGACCAGCCAGCCATAAGCCGCTTTCCAGTATAGACTGTAAGAGGCTATTTGAGACGTTTTTATCTGTAGAGTATACATATAGCACTTTGTCGTGAATCTCGGCTGAAAACGGCCAGAAATGAGCCCCTAGCACCTTTGCGATGCCTGAGGTTATCAATTGTTCAACTTGGATAGACTCGGAAGGCTTTGCGAACAGTGTAAATCGGCTAGTAAATTCATCTCCGTAAGATTCGAGAGTACCTATTTCAATAGGCTTCATCATGGGGAAGGCGGTAAAAAACGGTTTATATGAGTTGACGTCGTGATTATTAGCATGAATAAAAAAGTGCGGGATATCCTGCTTTATATGCAAATCGAACGCCATTATCAACCAGCGGTACATAATAATATCCTTGTCAGCTTGTATCACGGCGTCGCAGCGGTCGACTATAGTAACATTATATTCGCCGATTGAACCTACCGCGTAATTATCATCTTGGTGGTATGACGATACTGAAAACCCTCGGACTATTCGGTGATCATCCCGGTGTTGATTGACCGATCCGAAGTGTACGAATCCGATCTTTTCGGCAAATTTGACGATTGCCCGCTTGCGGTTGTGGCCGTTCGTGAGATTATGATATATATTATGGGTCGCGTGCTTTACGGCGACTTTGACCGGGCGGCTCATATCAATCATTTTCCTTGGCCAAAAGATCGAGCAAGGTAGTAACATACTCGGCATGAGACCAAGTCAGCGGAGCGGGTGATACTATCTTGTCAGTGACCGGATCAATTTGTTCGCTCATTACGCCGGTACTTAATGCGTGTTTTTTACCCCAATCTAGTATTTCAAGCGCTTTTTCGATTTTTCCGTTTTCAATATAATACTGAGCTAGCCAGAATGACGTGACGAACCAGTAGTTGCCTTGGACTTCTGGGTTTACGCGCCTATAGTCATCGTCTTCGTAGCGCGGCAAACCAAGTACGCCGTCATTAATGCCAAACATATTTTCGATCGTTTCAATCGATGCTTTGACCTCCTGGCTGTCGGGCTCAAACAATCCAAAAGTATAGACACCAAATATACTCGCGCAGTCGATTGCGTCGTCCTTGATTACTTTTCCATCTTTAATACATATACCTCGATAAAAGAACTTTCGGTCTTCGCAATAGAGCTGTTTTTTGGCAGCAGCTTGGATGTCAGTGGCCGCCAGTCGCCATTTGACCGCATTTTCAGAATCTTTCGCTGCTGAAGCTAGGTCAGAGGCCGCCAGTAATGCCGCATAAGTTACGGCTGTGGTATAGGTACTTGTAATAAATATTCTTTCCCACAGGTCGTAACTAGCCCGAGGCAAACCTGTTAATTCATCGACGAATTCGACCATGAAGTTGGCCATCGGCACGACCATGTCTTTGTAAAATTCATGTAAAAGTTTGCCGTCCGGGTGTGTCTGGTAGAACTGAGCGAACATAAATAAGGGCAGTGCGGTCTCGTCTTCTTGGATAGGCGGAGTAATTACGCCGTCATGGACATATGAATGCCAGCTGCTGCCCAGTGCGCCGTCAGCTCGGTACTTATGCATCATATAGCCGTCGGGGTGCATGCCTCTTTTCGTAAACTCAAAAAAACGGTAGGCTTCGCTTTTGTAACCCATTCTAATCATTGGCCACAAAGTGAAGGCACCGTCACGAGGCCAGCAATACGAATAAGCATCACGGGAATAATTAAGCATCGACGTGTCCGTACTGGCGATGATTGCGCCACGTTTATCAATCTGAGACTTAATTACCATCATACTTTGCAAAAAATTAGTACGATGATTTGGTGAAACCTTGTCGATAATCGCATAAGTAGGTTCAAGCCATTCGTGCCACCAGTCGGCAGTTCGTTTCATGCAAAACAACGTACCATCGTTTTGAACCTGTTTATGAATGCGGATAGCTTCGCGGCTGGACATACCGGCGGCAATCCAATAATGAACGCGTTCGGAACTGTTAGCTTCAATATTCACCTTGAATCTGATAGTAGAGTCAACACGGCCATGCTCGACGTTGTTTATGGTCAACTCGCCGTCTTCAGCATCGCAATAAGTGCCTTTTTTATTTTCTATACCAAAGAGCCCGACGGTATGTTGATCGAACGGCATATTATTATATTTACCGGACACCACGAATGCCCTGCGGCCGCGATAATGCAAAAGTGCGTTGCTATCAGGTAAGTATTGAGCTGTGTCGGTATTGCTGCGTGAATCGCCGATTGCAAAGGCCTGATGCATGAATAAGCGTATTTCGCGAGCTTGGGCCCTCAAATTTACGACATGTATATTCCTTATAAAGGCGCTGACATGGGCATCGACGAAATCATCAAACTCCAATATTATGCCTAGGCGCTCGTTTTTTGCCAGCGTATGACCGATTAAGGCGCCGTGCGGATAACGAAACGTAAAAACCCATTCCTTTGCTGAATTCTGAGGATTATCTATCCAGCTGATCTCACCATCAACCCATACGCCAACTTTGTGGCGCAAATTCGTTCCCGCGGAGTGGTTTTCGAAGCCAACATATGGATAATAAAAGTCGTGTACTGTTCCGAAATCATTTAACCCGACGTGAAGTTCTCCGTTGCTGAGAACGATGGGTCTAGCCATTCAGCCCTCCGGCATGATGGTCGAAGTATAATCGCCAGCGCACATCGCGGACGACATTGATGTAATACAAGAAAGCATCATACGGAGACTCATAGGCACTAAAATATGCATGAACGTCACCGTCGTTGAACCATTTGGTACACATGTAGTAGAAGTGGTCCGAGGTTTGAAGCTTGCGCCAATCGCTGATTAACTGAAGGTCATTGGTTCGCAAAACGTCGTTTTCAATAGAGTATATGTAATGTAATGCTTCCTGTTGCATACTGTTACCCAGCCATGCCGTCAAGTCCCTCTCGCTGTCAGCCCATGTGACCGTATTTGGCATGCTGATTTCGCCAACGGGTTCGAACGCATCGATTGCGCCGGACACGGTGTAAAACGTATTGTCAGGATTACTTAGCCATTTACCGACGAAAGCTTCGTAGAACTCAAAGATGCCGGTGTCTTCCCATTGGTGTTCACCAAAGGTTTCATAATCCATGAACAAGTTGACGACGTCTTTATCGTAGGCCGAGGTATTTACCCAATCGTTATAGGTGTCAGCCGAAAGCGGCCATTGCGGCCAGGCCCTGTCGCCGAAGCGGAAGGCAATATCGTCGCTTAGGCGGTAATTTTTGAGAAGAAGAGTAATATTCTTGGTATCGGTCGGACGGTACAAAAAGTTCGGGCTTCGCCATTCTAGGATTGGATCCCAACCCTCCGCCAAGATACCCTTAAAACCGTATTCGTCTGCCCATTTGGCCAACGAGTCATTATATGACAGCTCGGTATTGCGGAATACTTTTGTTTCTACTCCGAACAGGTCACGGATTCTGCTTTGATGAGCTCGAACTTGGTTTTCAAATTCGGTTCGGCTATAAAAGAAGGCAAGCGAGTGGTAATAAGTTTCAGCTACAATCTCGACACGTCCCGTATTGACCAGACGTTTAAAGCTTTCCAAGACGTCCGGTGCCCACATTTCGGCTTGTTCGATGAAGGTGCCGGTTATACTTAGCGAAACCTTGAAATCAGGGTGCCTGTCGATTAGCTTCTCTAATAAAGCATTCATCGGCCTATAGGATTTATCAGCGACCTTTTTGAACACCTGTTCGTTATTCGATCGGATGTGATAATTTGGCTCGTTGAAATAATCGTGCCTGGTAGCCGTATCAAAAACACTGTACTTACGCACCCTATATGGTTGATGTGCATGTAAATATAGAACTATGCCGCGCTTGCTCATACTGTAACTCCTCTTCTCATAGTCCCGTAGATATGCAAAAACTTTCTTGCGACATCGTGCCATGAAACCTTGCTGTATTCATTTTTAACGTTTTCCTTCAACGAATTCCTTAATGCGCCCGAAGTAGCAATACCGATCATCTGGTCGGCTAGGCGGTCAACATCCCAAAAATCATAACGAAATATACTATGTAGTACTTCGCCGACGCCAGATTGACGGGTAACAATTAGGGCATTGTCATGATGAGCGGCTTCAAGAGCAGTCAGCCCGAAAGGCTCGCTAACCGAACTCATAACGAATACGTCGCCGACGCTATAGGCATCGCGCCATTGCTTGCCCCTAACGAAGCCGGTAAAAAATACTTTGTCAGAAATACCCAAATTAGAAGCCAGTTCAATAAGCTCATTACGTTGTTCACCGTCACCAGCCAACAAAAAGACAAGTTTATCGTATTTTTCGCTTGCTCTGGCGGCAGCTCTAATAAAATGAGCCAAACCCTTTTGGATGGTAAAACGTGTAATGTTCACAACAATAGTATAACCCTCATGCTTTAATGATTCAAGGTATCTATAGGTACTAAGATCATATTGGTAGCCGTTGTTAAAACTGTCGACGTCAATCGCATTGTGCACGACCTCGACTTTGTCAGCCGGTATACCGTATCTGTGAACAATAATGTTTTTAGTGATGTTACTGACGGCAATAATTCGATCAGCCATCATCAGGCCTTGGTATTCAATTTCGTGAACCAGAGGGTTGCCCGAACTACTGCCCGAACGGTCGAATTCGGTCGCATGGACATGGACGATCAGCGGTGTGCCGCAAATTTCCTTGGCACGCATACCAGCTTCCATTGTCAGCCAATCATGAGCGTGAACGACGTCAAATTCTTTACTCTTGACCAATTGCTCGACAAACTGAACGTAGCGTTTTTGTACGCCGCGCATATCCTTGAGGTCGTTAATATCTGCCTTGGAAAGCGGTTTGTTCAAAACCTTCGAACTGTCATAGCTGCCAAGACCATATCTTTCAAGCGGCGTCAGAGGTGTAGCGGCGTGAATCGTCATGAAATTAATACCGGTGTGCTCGGCGGTATAGGGAAGTACGAAATCAATCGAGGCGCCTTGGATAGCCAAAGCTTTGGACATGTGATAGCAAGCTACACCCAGCCCACCACTGTTGTGAGGAGGAAGTTCCCACCCTAGCATTAGTATTTTCATTTTTTCGAGTTAACGAGTAGCCATGTTCGGCTATTCGGCCTCCTTGGTTGTTTTTATATATTCGTTCTGGGACAATTATATGACGACGCTAATGCTTTTGCAACTCTTTAATTAGTCAAGAATATCTGTTACAATATCCCCGTCGCGATATTTACATAGGGGCATAGTACAACGGTTAGTATAAAGGTCTCCAAAACCTTAGATCGTGGTTCGATTCCACGTGCCCCTGCCAAACAGGACAAAATGAAAATAACAGATTAGAATCGGTTCGGCTTTTCCGAATACAATCTAATCTGTTTTGTTTTTGTCAAATCCGCCTCTGTTAAAAAAGTTCGATTCCACGTGCCCGTATTGCGTATTATATTAGAATGTTGAATACCATTATCAATTAGCCAAATAGTTATTGGATAGATTTCTTCGTTTTTTCCACCTTGATTTTACGCCTGTGTCCTTTATTGAAAAAACGACGACCAACCCATTTATGTATCTCGACAACTGTTATTGGAACTATAATCGCGATGATAGTGGCGATAGTTGCATCAACAGGTGATATTGGCGTTAGATGTAGTAAATGACTTGCGACACCTGACATTGCAACCCATTGCATACAGACCGCAATAATCAATCCAAAATAAAATGTCGGGCTAAATCGTCGAATCCGTTCCCAAAGTGATTCGTAATCGCTTCTATAACATAGAGCACTAGCCCATTGCATAACAACCATAATATGAAAGGCAACTGTCCGCGCGTAATCAATACCATTTCTTCCAATTTCGTTGATATATACCATTAACACTAGTACCGCCATAGTAAACGCTATTAGCACAATACGAGATATCATAAACCGACTAAAGAGTGGGGCTGTTGGTGATTGTGGTGGCCATTTCATATTTCTTTTTTCTCCAGGTTCAAGACCAAGAGGAATTACCATGCATGTGTCTGTAACAAGATTAACCCACAGTATTTGTACTGGCAGTAAAGGTACTGGGATACCAATAACTAGCGAGCCTAACGCTACCATAACTTCACCAGCATTGGTGGATAAAAGATATGCAACCATTCTTTTAATATTTGCATATATGGTACGGCCCTCGTGAACGGCACTAATAATTGATTTGAAATTATTATCAAGCAATATAATATTGCCGGCATCTTTTGCTATACTTGCACCGCTTCCCATCGCAACACCAACATGCGCACTTGAGAGCGCCGGAACGTCATTCACGCCATCACCAGTCATTGCAACAATTTGACTATTTTTTAATACAGTTAATATTCTGTATTTATTTTCTGGGGTTACACGAGCAAATACGCGAACGTTATTGGCTACAGACTCAAGCTCTTTATCGCTCATGCTATTCATTTTCCTACTATCAAACACTTGATCCTGATATTCGATAATCCCTAATTTTTTGCCGATATGAAATGCCGTTTCAAAATGGTCACCTGTAATCATACAAACTTTTATACCTGCCTGCTGGGCGGCAATAATCGCGCTTTTTGCTTCGGTTCGCAAAATATCTGCAATTGCAACAAATCCATCAAATATAAATTTTTTATGCGCCGATAAATCATTAAATGATAAGATTTCTTCGACATCTTCTTGATGCGCCAAGGCAATAACTCTAAACCCGTTGCCAGCCATAGTATAGAGCATGCTCATAGCTTTTTCGTGCTGATCATGGGATAACCCGGATCTTGACAGGATAGTCTCTGGAGCACCCTTAACCCAAAGTATATTTTTACCATCTTCCTTAATGATATTTCCACTCATAGAATATTTTTGATCAAAAGGTAGTTTTAAAATTAAAACACCAGTTTTGCTGATTTCTTTTGATAAATGTACATAATCATTTAATGCAACGTCTAGGGGATCGTATGTTTTAGATTCAGAATGGTTCACGGATCTTTTGATGGCAAAAAGAATCTTTTGTATATCGCCACTCAGATTCCATACTTGCTGAACGGTTAGTTTATTTTCCGTAAGCGTACCGGTTTTGTCGGTTGCAATTACCGTCAAGCAACCGATAGTCTCTATAGCATTGACAGCTTTAACAAGTGCATTTTTCTTTGCCATTCGTCTCATTCCGATCACAAGAACAACAGTAATAGCAACAGCTAGGCTTTCGGGTACCGCACTGACGGATAGTGCTAGCACATACCGAATTCCTTCTGCAAAATCCATACCACGATACAACCCAAGCAACAAAGCGACAATTGCAATGACAGAGATCGCACGAATAATCATTGTGATTAACTTATCGATTTTGGTTTGAACCGGACTTTGCTGGGCTGGATTTACTGAAAGCGCGGCAATTTTTCCAAACTCAGTGCTATTTCCAGTTGAGACCACTAAAGCCCTTGCGTTACCGCCAACCACAAAAGAACCCTGAAAAATCATGTTCGATTGTTCATACAACTCTTTAACTTCGGAAAGTTCGCCAGTCTGTTTTTCAACTGGAAGCGATTCGCCTGTTAATTGAGACTCATCAACACGAAATGAATTCACGTTTAGCAAGCGTGCGTCTGCTGGTATTTTTTCGCCCTCATCTAGAATGATGATATCTCCCGGCACAAGTTGCGAAGCCTCAATTTTAACAACCAGCTTTTCCCTAAGGACATCAACCATTAATCTGTCGTGCTTTTGTAAAGACCTTAGAATACGTTCAGTTGAAAATCTCTGCACATAATAAATAGTGGCATTTGCAAACATAATGGCAAAAATAATTACAGCATCCGTAACTGCGTTGTGCCATATACTGATAGCGGCAGCGAAAAAAAGCACTAGCATGAATATATTCATAAATGGTTCTATGATTTTTCGCCAAAAAGGCTCACCGTGAACAGTTACGACATTTTCACCATATTGAGCTAACCGTTCTAATGCTTCTGACTTCGAAAGTCCCGTTTCACTTGATAATAAATCAGATAGGTTTTCTTGTATATTTTTTGAATAAAAAGACATTAGCATAATTATACCAAATTCGTAGGTTATTCTTTTTATATACATTAACTAACAAGAAACAGCACAATATAACTAGAGGCGGCATCAGTCTATACCAAATAATCAAGCCTTTATATATTATCACTCTGCCCATTTTTTAAAGTTAATGAAGCGTAACATCTCTTCAGTTAAGTACTCAGACTGTACGCGGCGCATCAACTCACAACTATCGTTCTGAGATAAGATATTCAGGCTACCTTCCCAAAAAATATAGCTATCTATTATTGCTAATTTTCGATGATGCCCAACTGTCATAAATACTTCTATGCCAATATTCTGCATCTCTCCAATAGCCAACAACACCTGATCGCAAAGTGTGGGATTGTGTTCATCAAGCGGTTTTGTATTCACGACAACTCTTACGTTGCGTAATCGTAACTCACCGAAAATTGGTAGCAGCTGGTACATACGCTTTTTAGTAATAAATGGACTTTCGATAATTACAGTGTTGCGTGCGTTATTTAAGTCTTTAATAAATGCCTTATAAAATGTATCTTGGTTGAATAGGGAAGAGTTATTCATTTTCACTCTCCTCAGAAAAACTAGTTATGCCACAAAAGATTCGGTAATCGTCCTGGAGCCCCTGCCAAAATAAGAAACTGAGCCTCGTGTTCAGTTTCTTATTTTGTTGGTTCCCGCGGATCGAACCACGATCGACGAGCGAAGCGAGTCAGATCGTGGTTCGGCGTAGCGAATGAAGCGAAAGAAAGCACCGTAGGTATTTTCTTTCGCGAATGAGCGGAGAAGGCTTTAGCCGCTTTCCACGTGCCCCTGCCAAAATGGTTATGCTAATAATAGACTTCACAATGAAGTCTATTATATTGTTATACTGTAGGTATGATAACTACTTTATTTACACTTATATCGCTTGACGGTAAGATATCGACTGGAGCTAGCGACGACCGCGATTTCGACAAAGACTTGCCAAATATCACAGGAGTTTCTGAAGGTCTACACCAATACTATGAATTAGAAGAAAAAACAGACTTATTTTCTTTCAATACAGGCAAGGTAATGGCTAAAGTCGGCTGGAATGACGTTAGAGAAAATATTTCAAAAATCCCTGTAACTTTTATAATTATAGATAACCAGCCGCATTTAACTAAATTTGGAGTTGAGAATCTATTAAAGCGATGTAAAGAGCTAATAATAGTTACAACATATACATCACACCCCGCATTGAATATTGAGGACCAAAATATTGAAGTAATTCAATTTCAGGATAAGATTGATTTTGTTGAGTTATTTAACCAATTAGACAGTCGCGGCATCGAATGCATGACGATACAATCTGGCGGAGATTTGAACGCCACACTTCTACAGACTGGCCTTATTAATGAAATTTCTATTGTGATTGCACCTGTATTAATCGGTGGCAAAGATACACCAAGCTTGATTGGCGGACAATCAATACTTGAATTAGAGAACCTAAAGAATATAAAAACACTAGAATTGTTAGATGTAGTGGAGCTTGACAACAATTATCTCCAATTACGCTATAAAGTTCTCAACCAAATTATATTGTAAAAACCCTAGTATATTTGTGTCGTTGATATCAACATAATTAAAACAGTGTAACATATGCGCTGCCAAACTGATTATGTCTAAATAGACTTCAATGTCAAGAGGTGAATCTTTTGTTATACTTAACAATATGAAACAATTGCTCATAATACACGAATCAGATATCTTTCCAGAAAGAGAAAACATTAGTTCTACAGATTTTACGGAACGAAGTGCCGCACGGGCTGTAGTTTTAAATGACAAAAATCAAATAGCACTTCTGAAAGCCAACACATACAACTGTTATAAATTGCCTGGTGGTGGTGTCGAAACTGGAGAAGACATGAAGATTGCCTTGAAAAGAGAGTTACTAGAAGAAATTGGCTGTGCAGCTAATGTAATAGCTGAAATCGGAGAGATTATTGAATATCGAGACAAACGGAAATTAAAACAGACTTCGCATTGTTATTTGGCCAAACAGGTTAGCGAGCAACAAATACCATCATTCACACAAAGTGAAATAGATGGAGGTTTCGAAGTTGTTTGGGCTGACAATATAGATGCAGCGATCGGATTACTTAAACAATATCGCCTACAAAATTATGATGACCTATTTATTCAACGCAGAGACACTACTTTTCTTCAAACAGCAAAAGAATTACTTTAAGTTTACGATAGTTATATAATCGAAGCGTCGGACATGTGCCCCTAGCTGCGACCATGGTTCGGCTCAGTAGCTGAAGCGAAAAAGTGTTCCTGGATATTAATTATTTCTTACTTTATACTATGCATTAAATGAATAATGATCTTCGTAAAGCAATTCGTATTTCTCTGATAATTTCAACTGCACTAATAATATTTTACCTGTTTTTCAAAATTAGCATTCTGATGGAAAACAACATTGATGTTTCTTCTTGGGTTTCTTTGACCGGCACCGTAAATGAAACATATTTTTTGAATAATAGTGGCGAGCTGGTGATGAATGAAGCAGGTGGTGTTAATAACATTTCCTTGATACATACTATACAATTTTTTGCTGATATATTTTTGATATTCACGATCTATATCTATGGATTCTTGAGAGCAAAGCGAATACCAACCAAAATCTCTATACAAGCAAACAATGAGGGGTTGATAAATGGCGCAAACAAATAAAGCAAAAAATATCATTGTATTTACGCCCCTAACGTTTGCTCTGATTATGATAACCAGCATGTTTTCATACCCGGTCTCAGCGATTACGGCTGACGATTTAAACAAAACAGTGTCAGACGAGGTGGCATATAACAACATGGAATTTACTTTAATGATTAACCTTACGCTTTATGCCGTAGGGTTCGTGGCCTGTATCATGCTTGCATACGGATGTATATCCTTCGTCAAATCACGAGACAGAGGGTTTTTTAGTCCATTAGCCAGAGCTATTTACTATGCAATTTTTAGTATATTTTTAGTACTTATATCGTACGCAATTAATAATTTTGTGGTGGCTGGATAGTATATGAAAATACGTCTAGATAATATTCAAACAGACGACTCCGAAATTCGGATTGCTTATTATAAGCGTAAGACAAAAATTTTTAGTATCTTGTCATTGCTATCATTTGGGTTTTATAACTTATACGCCAGTGTAAAAAATACAGGTACCCTTGATAGCATGGGTGCCGCTTTTAAAGCCGCATTCGGTTTGATAGTATTTATTATATTTTTCTCATTATTTTCTGTACATTTTATTATTTTTATATTGCTGTCGGCTAAGAATAAGCGCCAAAATCGCATAGAATAGCATCGATATTGATTTACATTAGCATTATTAAATGCTTAGATTAATATAACATGGCAAAAAGAACGAATAAATTAGCCAGAGGTATTCCCAATATTCATAAGCATATCTCAGCGATTACGATTATTTTCGTAATTATTACGGTTACAATATGCGCGCATATAGTGCCAAGAGTGGTCGAAAATATCCGAAAAGACAGGGCGGTTTCGATATTAAACAGCCTAAAACTTGACAGCCAGAATTATATACAGGGGCTCAGTAATATCGATGGCGAAAACAATCGCATATACCGTTCGAATGACGATCCGTTCCTTCGGACATACGTCAGAGGCGCTAATGTCGACGAAACTGTCACCGAACTAAAAAATGCAATATCAAAAACAGATTTCAAAATATATAAAACATACGATGATAGTTCTTTCGTCTTTAAATCACCCAATAATGAATTGCTTCAAATATCCGTATCAAGTATGGCTTACCAGGAGGACTTTTATAATAAATTTTACATGGGGCTATCTACGGACGATATCACGACCAGCACGAACGCCGGCCCCTCTAACGTCTCGATTCATATATACCTTGGCGGCGACAGCGATTAATAATGCGTTACGATCAATCGTCTAAACACTGGTCGCGCTAGTCTTTCTCTTTTTGTTATAGTATATTTATGAGCTTTTCTGAAAATGTATTCGTCATTGCATATAAACTAACGGCTGAAGAAGGCGATATTTTTATAAAAACGATTTGGTGGGACGATAACAGGCAAAATTTACAGAGAATGGTAAATATAATCCAGCAAAAGGTAGCTAATTATGAATAATTCAGTATATCTCATAAGTGCTGCTGGCGGTAATATAACCGCAATCCAAGTTATCGACAATCCGCAAACAGATGAATGGTACGCAATTAACGGAAAGGACCTAGGTAATAGGTTTGAAAAGTTCGGCGCTGAACAGTCAGGATTTCTGATTAGAAGCACTAATCATTTCCAGATGGCTGGAGGTGAATTCTGCGGCAATGCAACTAGAGCCGCTGCCGTACTATTTTCTAAACTTCGCAATAGCCCGGATGTAAAATATACTGTCTCGGGTTATAGCGGAACTGTTAATTCGCACGTAGATCAAAATGGTCTGCAAAATGTTTACTCCGTTGAGAGCATATTTTCCGATATGCCAATTGACGCAAAGGAGGTGATAACTATTGGCGAGGAAGCAGTTTTAGTCGACCTAGGCGGAATAGTCCATATAGTGATTCAGGACGAAATGCCGAAAAATTTCGAAGGCGTTCATCGTCAGATTGTCAATGATTTAAACCTTTCCAAACGTGATGCCGTAGGTGTTGTTTGGTATACGATGGATCAATCACACGTATTGATTCATCCCGTAGTTTGGGTCAGAAGCATTGACAGCTTTTTCTATGAAACGTCTTGTGGCTCCGGTTCGATCGCAGTCGCCAGAGTAACTGGGTTAAAAGAAATTCACCAAGTTTCAGGTGAAGCAATACATGTATCCATTAATGATAAATCCGTATCCCTAAAAAGCAGAATGGAAATAATAAATCATGATATATAAATCATCAAATAATAATCTCAAAAACAGAACTGTGCTATCTTATGAAGACGTCAAAAAAACTAGAATCGGCAACAGTGAAGAACCTATGGCGAGCGTCAGAAAGTACGATAATCGAATATGTACGGATAATAATGAATGCGAAACTCTCGTCAGGGATGAAGTTGCTAAAAAGCTTGCGAGAATCAATGACAAACTAGCAGACGGTATGCGCTTGAAAGTTGTTTGCGGTTTTAGGCATCCCGAAACTCAAAAACAACTGTTCGAGAAAGAGAAAGCTGAAATAATTAGACAAAATCCCGGTGTTTCAGACGAGAAAGCCAACGAATTAACTCACGTTCTTATTGCGGTTCCTGATGTAGCAGGACATATTGTTGGTGGCGCCGTAGATATAACTATCGTGGATAAAAACGGCAATGAATTAGATATGGGCACAGCTATTGCTGACTTTGAAAAAGCCGATAAAATCGCAACCTACGCTAAGGGAATAAGCGAAGAGCAACGAAAAAATCGAGATTTACTGCACGATTTGATGATATCAGAGAATTTCGCCCCTTTTTATGGAGAATGGTGGCACTTTTCATACGGCGATAGGGAGTGGGCTGCCTTTTATGACAAAGGCACCGCTATTTACGGCGAATGTGCCTAATTCGCAATTATAGCTGATATGGCTGCGCCGTCCAGGCAAGCATTGGAACCTTGGCTGACGTAATCTTTAGTCATGAATAATTTGACGTTGCCGCCTGACGATTTATCTAGGATTTGCTTAACTCGTTCTCCATAATGCGGAAACTTGAAGGCGCCGCCATGACCGGCAACGGCGCTATTTTCATCAGTCAGATTGATGTCATATACATTTGCCACGCCTTGGATTACGTGTGCGATTACTAATGCGGAATTATCGTATAGATCGGAGGCAAGTTTGTCACCAGCTTTGGCCTTGTTCTCGATTTCTCTGGCGTCGATATCTTCGCCCATTAACTGTTGCCATTGCGCCTCGATACCTGCTTTGTTTGCACCCAGGCGTTCCATGCATATATATTCAGCGCCATATGCGCCGCATGGTTCTTGTTGATTATAAGAGTTAAGTTCATGTTCAGCTTCGACATGGCCAGCCTCAGTGGAGTATATAATTCCGTCACGCAATACAGCACAGCCGATACCGCCGCCGTTAATAAGGAATATAACGTCGGACGCGTTATGCGATCTTTTGGCTTCAATGGCGGCACTAATCAGACCAGCCGGGCCGTCATTTATGCATGAAGTTAAATTTGGAATTAAATTTGCAAAATCGCCGCCATACTTTTGGTTTAATTGTTCAGAAAAAATCTTGAACTTGGATTTGTCCTGCAATTTAGTGCCCTCTAATGGCGATCCCCATGATATGCCAACGGGAATACCATTCTCGGCCGCATAGGCGGCAGTCTTTTCAAGGCTTTCTATGTAACCATCGCCGAAATCTCCTTGAACGTAGTCACTGTATCCGTCGCTCTCGACTAATTTACCGTCGCTAATAACGAATAACTTGGTTACGCCTTTGTCGCCGCCAAAATCAGCGCCGATAACGCGTTTACCTTCAAGTTCACGTATTTTGGTTAGCGACTCCGTCGGGTTGAACTTCATGACCTCTTGTGAACGTATCGTTTCCATATTAAATAGCGCGAGCTGTTCTTCGGATAGGTCAGGAACTTCGCGTTCAGTTATAGATTCGTATATTGGCGGGTTGTTGTCTGGTTCTATCGTATCCATAATCTCATCAGGCTTCTCTACGTAGTTTTCTAGCATATCTGTATTTTAAACGTTTAGCTCAAATCAAACAATGTTAGTGCGGAAAAAATTTGGTTTGTTCGACGTTTCAAAATATATTTTATACAATAAATATTTACTTAATAATCAGATTTATGCTAATCTGTTTTGAATATGATTACAAATGACAAAGACAATTTCAACGAAGGTTTAACATACGACGACGTTTTACTGGTGCCGCAATATTCCGAAATTTTACCAAGAGACGTCGACGTATCAACGCAACTCACTAAAAATATTAGGATAAATATTCCGATCGTTTCCGCCGCCATGGACACCGTGACCGAAAGCGAGCTGGCAATTGCTATCGCTCAAGAAGGCGGCATCGGTATTTTGCATAAAAACATGAGCATCGAAAAACAGGCTAATGAAGTCCGTAAGGTCAAACGTTCCGAAAGCGGCATGATCAGCGACCCGATTACTTTGCCTGAAAACGCATTACTAGAAGAAGCATTCAATATTATGCGCGAAAACAAAATCGGCGGCATTCCGATCGTCGATAATGAAATGTATCTAAAAGGAATTCTAACTAACCGCGACTTGAGGTTCCAGAAAGATATGAAAGTTCCGGTTTCGGAAATAATGACAAAAGCCAATTTGATTACCGGCAGCGCAAAAACCACGCTCAAAGAAGCCGAGACATTATTTACAAAATACAAAATCGAAAAATTACCGTTAGTAAATAAAGATAACAAACTTGTCGGATTGATTACTTACAAAGATATAGTTAACGTGACTTTCCGACCAAATTCATGCCGCGATAAGCTCGGCAGACTGCGCGTAGGCGCTGGCGTCGGCGTGACAGGCGATACGATCGACAGGGTTGCTGCGCTAGTCAAAAACGGTGTCGACGTAATCGTGATTGATACCGCCCATGCGCACACCAAGGGTGCAATCGAAACGCTAAAGAAGATCAAGAAAAATTTTCCAAAACTCGATGTCATCGTCGGTAATATCGCGACCCCCGAAGCAGCAAAAGATTTAATCAAAGCCGGAGCGGACGCCATCAAAGTAGGTATCGGCCCAGGTTCGATATGTACCACACGAGTAGTCGCTGGCGTAGGTTTTCCGCAATTTTCGGCTGTATATGAAATTGCTCGGGCTATTAAAGGTAATAGCGTTCCAATCATTGCCGACGGCGGAATACATTTCAGCGGCGATATCCCGAAAGCCTTGGCTGCGGGCGCCAATTCAATAATGGCGGGCTCATTATTTGCCGGCGTTAAAGAATCGCCTAGCGAAACCGTTATATATGAAGGCAAAAAATTCAAGGTTTACCGCGGCATGGGTTCTGTCGAAGCTATGGAACAAGGTTCAAAAGACAGGTATTTCCAAGATTTGGAAGCAGAAACCAAAAAACTCGTACCCGAAGGAATAGTTGGCAAGATATCATACAAAGGTGATTTGGCCGATATTTTATACCAGCTTGTCGGCGGTTTGAAAGCCGGCATGGGCTATTGCGGCGCCAGGGATATTAAAACCTTGCAAAAGAACGCTAAATTCATCCGCGTCACGTCATCAGGCCTAAAAGAGAACCATCCGCACGACGTCATCATCACCAAAGAAGCCCCAAATTACAGTTTGGAAAAATAATTTCATGCAGGAAATCGGCATAGAATCTTCGCTAGTCAAAGACATACTACGCGGTAATAAATATGTCGAAGCAAGATTGGGTAAACCTCGTTTTCTGAAATTCAGAGAAGGCGATATTTTAAGTGTCCGTGAAGACGTTTACCTTGACGGCAAGGTTATTGAGTCAAAGCCAGATTCGCTACGAGTTAAGATTACTCAAGTGCTGTATTTTGAAACATTCATCGAAATGTTCGATTCAATCGATTTCAAGGCCGCCGTACCCTCAGCCGATAATACTACCGAGGCTTTACAAAAATACCGAGAATTCTATTCCGTCGAAGATGAAAAGGAATACGGCGTCGTAGCCTTATTTTTTGAGTTGATATAACGCGACTATAGTAAACTGGTCATGCCGATGTATGACAAGTATTTCTTGTGAGCGTTGAAATAGAATTCGTTTTTGTAGATTTTACCTTCGAATGGGATATAAAAATCGATTAAACCGACTTCTTTTAGGTATTCTTCTATTGGTTTGCTTACTTTGGTTTCATCAAAAACATACACATAGGGCGTATTGTCGTTGTAATCTTCCATGTGCTTTATCATCGATTGCAAATCCTCTGGGTCTTTTGGCGTGTCATATCTGACGTAAGCCGGATTGTCTATGATGTTATAGCAGCCTCGTTCAACCAAAAACTCTTGAATCGTATAAAAACCGCTGGACATCACGTCTTGCATCCGAAACGGTTCAGTCAGGCCGTTCAATATAGGTGCGACGTCTGGGCCGACTGCTTCGACGCTGATAGCCGAGCAGCCTCTCCAGCGCGTAAAACGGCTGTCGCTTTGTGAAAGCTCATAAAAAATTGTTTGGTTTTGAACAGATAATTCAGCAAAGGCAATGGCTGTATAGTCGTTATCGTAATTAGTACATAGCGACGTAAAGATATTCTTGTCCCACAACAATCTGCAGGCCTGCTGACATTCCGGAATAATATATTCGTCAATGTTGTCGGCAACATAACTGACGTCGATATGCGAATAGTGATATTTTTCAGGTTTTGACTTTTGATCAAAATTGAGGTCGCTGCCAATTATATCTTGCATATCCGACATAATCCATATATACCACGATTTTATCGCTTATGCATAGTCGGATTTGATATACTTTATGCATGAAACTATTACTTACATCATTAGGACTAACAAATAACAGTATCGCGGAAGCTTTGAAGGATTTGGTCGGTAAAGAACCAAACGAGGCCAAAGTCGCATTTATACCGACCGGCGCCAATGCTGATCGCGGCGACAAAAATTGGATGATTGATAACCAATATCGCATAAAAGAGCAGGGCTATCATGTTGATCTTATCGAATTAACTGCGCTATCGCCCGAAGCTATCAAAGCGGCGCTTAGCGATGCCGATGTAATATTCGTCGGCGGTGGTAACGCATTTTACCTAAGTTATTGGATGCAAAAGAAAGGTTTGTTTGAATACCTGCCTGAACTATTGCAAACCAGAGTATACGCCGGTATCAGCCCGGGTAGTATGATGGCCGGCGACAGCCTTCGTCTGACGTCACAAGCTTTGTCGCACGATGAACCGCTATCCGATGAAGATATGGACAATCTAGGCCCGGCTGGCGAATCATCAGGCAAAACATTACATCTGGTTGATTTTGTTTTCAAACCGCATTTTAATTCGCCCGAACACTATGAAGTACGAAACGAGGAATACATTCGTAGCGTAGCGAATAGGGTAGACAAACCAATTTATACGATTGATGATCAATCGGCCTTGAAAATCATCGACGGGAACATCGAAGTAGTATCAGAAGGCAAGTGGTTGATATTGAATAACGATTAGAGATTACTTAAAGTACCGTCTCTGTTTTTTCAACGATATTGATGTTCTTTCTTTTATTCTGCATTAAGCTGCCGTAATATGTAAACATGAGCGTAAGCAATAAACGAAGGAAATTGGCCAAAAAAATAACTAGAGGCAAAGAAGCAGCGATATCGCCTACTGCTTGCCGCAAAAAATACATGCTTTTTTTGATGTTGACGGCCGGTATGTTCGCAATTGCAGCAACATCCTTTTATGTTGGTGAACTGTCTGGAACTTATATTGAAAATAACCTTGTCGGAGTTACGGCATTTATTTGCGGTGTTTTTTGCCTGGCTGAATCAATGCTATACTTTATCGCCGGCGCAATCATCACCGTTCTAGGACGACACAAGATTGGGATAAACATATCTGAACTATCAGTCGTTTTTATCGTTATCGCAATATTGGCTGCCATAACTTTCGCAGGATATTCAACTATCAAGCTGAGAATTGTTAACGCTTCAATTAAATCCGATTTGGTCACCAACAAGAATGTATTAAATATGTATTACGTCGACCATGGGTCATACCCGATTTCGCTTGACAGTCAGTATTGTCCCGAAGGTCCTTCTGACAAGCGATATTGTCTCAAAGCATCATCTGGGAATATATTTACTTACGAAGTGTCGGATTCAAACCAAAAATTTACGCTCTACGCTGAAAACCCAGCCATTGAAGACAGATCCAGTATCAATTCAGAATCTTCTCTATGACACACAAGAACGGCTAGTGTCTACGCATCACAAGCTCTATTGATCGCATACTACAAGTGCAAGATACGGTTATTATATTATAATATGTTTTATGAAACGATCGTATGATCACGCTTTGGTTATTAAAAACGAGCAGTCGTCGAAACTAAAGAATTATAGTGACACGGAATTTAAACGAGCAGTCGTCGAACCGCTAATTGAATATGGTTTTGATACGACCGAGATCGACATATTGAACCGACCTAATGATACTGAACTCGATTCAAGCATCAAGCGCGAATCACTGTTAGTCCTTTGCGGAGGCGATGGCACAATCGCTAGGATTGCAGGCTACGCCATAAATAATTCGCTTTCAAACACAATACTGCCACGACCTTTTGGCGGAGCTAATGACATAGCCACTGGGCTTTACGGCAGATCAAGCATGAATGATATCCTCAAAAACGGCGCTTCCGAACCGGCCTACAGTATCGAGGCTATTGTTCAAAAAGAAAATGAAGAACAAAAGTCGATTCGCGCACTGGGCTACATCGGAATAGGCGCCAGCGGCCAGGCAGCAAAGGCTATAAACGAATATCAATGCAAGGGATCGACTGAATTTGGGGCTATAATTCGAGCTGCAGCGGCTGCGACTAATTCGCGACCGTTTATCTATTCAGATTCAATCAAAAGCCAAAATGAGGCCTTTGAAATATTAGCTATCAACAACCGCATGGCTAGATATATACATTCGAAATATAACTCTACTTTCAGCCCTGAATTTACTTTAATTGAAGCAAATAATAAGTCCCGCATGATGGGTAAGTTATGCCTGGGTGCGCTAGGCATTGCCGACGGAACCACGATAGTCCACGGACAAACCAGGGATATATTAGTCCTTTCTGATACGATTTTACAGTCTGATGGCGAAGATACCGACATTGAAGCCGGCACGACGATTTCATTTAAAAACGGCCCTTCAATAAATATATTGCGTGTTTAGCTTCTGAACTCGAACCATTTTCGCCGTATGAATACGTCGTACACGACATAAGTGAGCAACAGTCCGCCGATAACGTCTATAGAATAATGGCCGTGTGACATGATCAATGAAATTATTTCGCCGATTGTTGAAACCAGCAATACTGTTTTTAAACCGGGTGCTTGTTTCTTATCTACAAACAAATAGCACATATAAACCAGTGCTGTATGTCCTGACGGAAACGGACCGTTCAAAATCAACGGCGTTATCCCATAATGAATATCGGGTCGAGCTGGGCCACCAATCGGTGTTACCGCAACTATAAACGAACGTATCCATTCCATCACACCAATGGCGGCCACGACCTGCGGTAATTTTTCTTTTCTTTTTGGAAAAAGATAAATGACTATTGATATCAATGCGACTGCGACAAAAAAGTCAGCTCCGTATTGCAGCCAAGGCACAAAAGGCAATATATCGAATAGCAAGTCGTCCAGCGCCGGCCTATTCGGTGAAATCAACGGAATCATTGCACTGGCAAAAAAGAAAGCCGGTATAGAGGTAAGGGTAATAATGAACGCAATAACTGTAAGTTTTTTGAAACTCATATTCCTCATAACCGTATTATATAACGGTTGTTCGGGTTAATTAGATAATAATAATGTTTGGACTTGTTACTATTTTGTCTTTTTGGCAGCTTTGCTGGCAATAGCGATCTTTTTTGGCTTTGGTATTTCTTTGAAAGGTACAGTGACCTTCAAAACACCGTTATCGAAATGTGCCTTTATAGCTTTACTGTCAGCACGTTCCGGTAAGTATATTCGCCTATACAGGCTGCTGCTGCTTTCACGAACGATATAATTCTTTTTCTTTTTGTCCTCTTCCTTGTCATATTTTTCCGCCTGAACAATCAAATAATTGTCATCAACGCTGACGTTAATGTCTTCTTCTTTGAAGTCGGGCAAGTGCGCTTCTACGACCATTTCTTTGCCATCGTTTGTATAGATGTCGGTCGTTGGCATATGAACGCTTCGAATCGACGCCACATCACCCACGTCAAATAATTGCCTTTGTAATGCCTCTAAGTCCGCGAATGGATCAAACCTTACAAGTTTACTCATATAACCTCCTTATAGTTAGTAACTATCGTTAATAACCTGAAGCCACACAACCTCCTTTCCGACGCTTCTAATAATATTATAAAGAAATATACATACGCAGTCAAACTGTTTAACCCTGTTACTAACATATTCTAGCTATATTATTGCGATGAGTTCGATGTCGAAAACAAGGTCAGAATTAGGCGGAATATTCGGAGCCGGTTGACGCGACCCATACGCAAGCAAAGAGGGGATAATCAGCCGGCGTTTGCCGCCAACCTGCATACCTGGAACTCCTTGGCCCCAACCGACAATGACCTGACCAAGACTGAAAGTAACCGGCTGTCCAAAATCATGCGAACTCTGAAAAATTACTCCGCTTGAGGCCAAGGCCCCGGTGTAATGAGCCTTAATAGTCACGCCTTTTGATACGACCGGACCAGTGCCTTTTTGCAGATCGATTATCTTTAATTCCGAAACAATGCCAACGGGGTCATATGCAAATAATTTTTTTCCTTCAAGAGGCGTACTTGATATATCCATATATGTATTTTGTCATAGATTTGCTATACTGTCATATATGAAATCAACGACTGCCAGCAAGCCGCATCTGATTATTATGGTCGGCATCCCGGGTTCGGGCAAAAGTTTTTTTGCGGAGCATTTCGCCGAAACATTCAACGCGCCATTAATTAGTTTTCATCGTATTCGCCACGAGCTATTCAGCTCACCGACATTCAGCAAGAACGAGAACGCAATTATCGGACAGGTTGCAAATTATATGCTAGAAGAAGTGCTAAAGACCGGTCGCACAATAGTCTACGAAGGCCAAACAGACACTCACGTTGAACGTGGTCAGATTGCCAAAAAATCACGCGATGCTGGTTATAAACCATTGTTCATATGGGTGCAAACCGAGCCAGATACCGCCCGAAAACGGGCAACAAAAGCAAACTCCGATAGGCCAGCATTAACGGTCGATCAGTATAACGAATGTTTGAAGCGTTTTAGCGTACCAAACCAAGCCGAAAAACCGGTTGTAATTAGCGGCAAGCACACATATGCCAGCCAACTAAAAATCGTTCTAAAGCACTTAATTGAGCCTCATACACCTGCGGCTGATGCTGCCGATCGTTCATCTCGTTCACTCAGAAACCGTAGTTTTCTGATCCGATAGAAAGAAATATATGCCGATAATTCATGACAAGGAATTTGGCAAAATAACAATTCGACGCAGCGCACAGGCAACTCAGGTTCGCGTAAGGGTCGCGCCCGACGGTACGCTTCGCGCTTCGTTGCCTTTGCACGCGCCGCTTCTTTTAGTCAAACACCTTTTGCTAAGTTCAAGGCACGAGTTGCGACGGATAATGGCCCAAGCAAAGCCCGAATATAGATACGAGAACGGCATGCTAATCGGTAAGAGCCATACCCTGATTATTCAAGACTCCAACAGTAACGAAGTAAGCGTCTCTAGGCACGGCCTTCAAATAATCGTTAAAATACCGCGCCACATTAGTTTGAATGACGTTGATACATCCAGAAAAATCCGCGATAACGTTATCGCGGCGCTTAGAATCGAAGCAAAAAGCTATTTGCCAAGGCGTTTATCATTTCTGTCTGAAAAGCACAACCTAACTTACACTAAAACCCGTTTTTCTCATGCCGGCGGACGGTGGGGAAGTTGCAGTTCAAACGGAACTATCAGCCTAAACATCGCTTTGATGAAGTTACCCTTCGAACTAATTGATTACGTAATCATTCATGAATTATCGCACACTAGACATATGAATCACGGGCCGGCTTTTTGGGCACTGGTCTCGCAAGCAGACCCAAACTATAAAGTTCACCGCCGCGCATTAAAATTACAAAATCCTTCTATATAAATATTTCTTTGCCATGTATAATAAGCACAAGATGCTTAAGGGTGGTTCTAGTATCAGTCCTCGATCGGCGCAAATTTTTAGATTTGCAGAGGTATTCATTCCAGTCGTACTGGTTGCGTACGGCGTATTTATTCAATTTGATATCGTTCGTACACCACATGCAGTTGATAGTTTTGGGTTTTATATATTTTCATTTTGGTGGGTATATCTTTGTATTCTGCAGTATATTTTTCCCGTCGAAAATAAATTAGATTCAGCCCTTAGGTTGATTGCATTCCATCTATTAACCGGCGCATACCTGATATTTATATCTGGCGTATTTTCGCCTTTTGTGGGATGTTGGCTAATTTTAATGATCGCCTCGTATATAAATTTCTCAGACCTTGGGCTTCAAATTAGCACGTTATCGTTTATAGTCGTCGTTGCGGTTGACATTATTTTGTGGCATTACGTCGACCCCGCATTAGCAACTCGTGATTTATTAGCCTTGGTCGCTATATTGATATCTGCCGTAATTGCGTTGGGTATTTCTCGTTCGCAAGACATTATCAGACAAGAGCTAACCCGCAGCAGGGTACAGGAATCGCTTCAACGCGACCGCGTACTGACAATTATCAATAATATGTCTGACGCCGTGATTAGCACGGACATGGATGGCGTAATTAAAATATTTAATGCGGCATGCTTGAATTTACTCGACACGAACAACAGTCTACACGGTCGTCATATCGACGAGATTCTGCCCCTGACCGATCAAGAAAACAACAAAGTCAGTCTGTTTCAGGAGTTTCAAAAATCCAAAGTCGTCGCTAAAAGGGACGATTTAAATTATACTTTCAGCGACGGGGAAACTATACGCCTGGAACTGATATTTTCACCAATTCGTAGCAGCTACAGCCGATCTAAAAAGGCCGAAACGCATGACGGGTATATTTTGATTATGAGGGATGTAACCAAGGCAAAGAGCCTTGAAGAAGAGCGCGATGAATTTATTAGCGTTACCAGTCACGAACTACGAACACCGATTACTATCGCAGAAGGCACCATATCAAATGTCCAGGTGATGATGGACCACCCTGATGTAACAAAGCAAATGATGAAAGATTGTATTAATACGGCGCATGATCAAGTAATGTTCTTGGCTAACATGGTTAATGATTTAAGTACTCTGTCACGCGCTGAACGGGGAGTCGCCGACAAAACCGAGGAAATCGATGTCCACGAATTAGCATACAAGATGTACGACAAGTACAAAGACGAGGCCAAGGATAAGAAATTGCACATTAATTTGGATTTATCCCCGAAACTAGGTAAAATTCAGGCTAGCCGACTATACTTAGAAGAACTCTTGCAAAACTTCATTACTAACGCCATTAAATACACAAAAACCGGCGGTATTACGATTATCGTCAAGAACAAGGGCGGCATAGTATCTTTTGCCGTCAAAGATACAGGCATAGGCATCAGCAAATCCGATCAGCAAAAAATATTTAACAAATTTTATCGCAGCGAGGATTACAGAACGCGCGAAACCGGCGGCAGCGGTCTTGGACTTTACGTGGCACATAAACTAGCGCGCAAGCTGGGAACCGAAATCATGGTCAGCAGCAGGTTAAACTTCGGTTCGACTTTCAGCTTTCAGTTGCCAGAGAGCAAACAATAAGTAATTACACCTTAAGCCAGCAAAGTTATCTTGACTATATACTAGTAGTAATATACAGTAGTACTTGACAGTCTGCCTTAGGCAGACTTTTTAAGTTAGGAGTAAAGGAAGTGGTCAAAAAAGAAAAATTATTAAAAGTACCTACGAAACCAAAAGCTGAGAAGGCTGAAAAAGCTCCAAAACCCAAGAAGCAATCGATATTATCCAAAATAATCGGGTATTTCAAAGGTTCTTGGGAAGAACTTAAACTAGTTCGTTGGCCGGATAGAAAATCGACTTGGGGACTAACCCTCGCAGTTATACTATTCTCCGCTTTTTTCGTCGTCTTAATTATTCTTTTGGACGAAGGCTTCAATTTATTATTCAAACTAATCATCAAATAAAGGAAAACTATGGCAAAAAAATCCAAATATGACGGTACTCGCCAATGGTATGCGATTCACACCTACAGCGGCTACGAAGAGAAAGTAGCTGACAGTATCAGACAGCGAATCAACGCAGTTGATATGGCTGACAAAATTTTTGACGTAATGGTGCCAAAAGAAAAGCAAATCGAAATTAAAAATGGCAAACGAAAAGTCGTCGAAAAGAAAATTTTCCAAGGTTACGCATTAGTCGAAATGATTTTAACTGAAGAAACATGGTATATCATCCGCAATACGCCCGGCGTCACAGGCTTCGTAGGAACAGGCACCACACCAACCCCGGTATCTGAAAACGAGATTACGAAAATCAAACGCCGAATGGGCGTCGAGGATCCAAAGCACCAGATCGACTTCAAGATTGGCGAAGTCGTCAGTATAACCGATGGCCCATTCAGAGGCTTTGACGGTGCAATTTCCGAAATCGACAACCAAAAAGGCAAAGTCAAGGTCATGGTCAGCATGTTCGGCCGTGACACGTCGGTCGAACTTGACGCATTACAGGTGCGTAAGGTATAATACCCCAGTTACGCACTCGCTAATAACGAGCCAAAGGAATTAATTATATGGCAAAAAAGATTATCGGAAATTTGAAATTACGAATCCCAGCAGGCCGCGCGACTGCCGGTCCTCCGGTAGGTTCGACATTAGGCCAGTGGGGCTTGAATATGATGCAATTCATAAACCCATTCAACGATGCGACCAAAGATTTAATGGGCAAAGACGTCATCGTCCACCTGCAAGTCTACGAAGACAGAACCTTCGATTGGAAGTGTCTAGGGCAACCGGTTGACGAACTGATCAAAGAAAAGATTAAAATCGACAAAGGCAGCGGTAAACCGCACGTCGACAAGGTCGGCAAGATTACCCGTGCCCAACTGGAAGAAATCGCTGAAATTAAAAAAGACCAATTAAACGCAATTGACATGGACGGCCGCGTAAAAATCATTGCCGGCACCGCTAGGTCAATGGGCGTCGAAGTCGTCGAGTAATAATATATTTCAATCTATTAGACATCACGAACAACCGTTCGTGATGTTTATTTTGACAAAGCATTACATGAGTGTTATTAATATTATAGTCTCATTCGCGTGCGAAATGAGATCGTAAACTGGATTATTACATCCAGTAATTTTAAAAGGAGGTGTGCCTGAGTGGGAATTGGTTTATCTTTGTTCAAAAGAGTTTTTTTAAGACCAAAAGAACCTTTAGTAATTACTTATTGCGATCAGTGCGAAAACTTTATCCAAGTTAAACTTGTCCGGCCGCGAATTAATTCTCACAAATTTCATTTATGCAGAAGCGTAGAACTGCCAACCGAAATTGAGCCGATCAGTAACAAGAGAATGCACTTCAGAACCAATAAACGTGCCGTTAAGACTTTCACCAACGACAAATATGCTCGCTGCGTAGACGTTAACAACGGACAATGTAATTCTTTTATCGACAAATCATAACCTAACCGACCGTACCCCCTAAATATAGCTCCTTAGTTTTAACTGGGAGCTATTTTATTTTTCGAATAATTATGCTACAATATCACAAGTAAAAATCAATGTTGGGACCATATCAAAAGATATGGGTTATTACCACAGAAAGGATTAGTCTAATAATATGGCTAAAAAAGACAATTTGCTTGAGAAAGCAAAGGAGCTAAAGTTAAAAGTAACCGCGAAAAATACAATCGCGGAAATCGAAGCTGTAATCGCCAGTGCGACCGCAGCATCCGCAGAACCTGTAGTCGTAGAGGCTACTCATGAAGAAACTGCGACAGAAGAAACCGGCGAAGTAAAACTTGCCAAAGCTGGCAAACGCAGCGAAAAAGCCTTAAAAGAGGCTGAAGTCAAAGCTGAAAAAGAAGCTCGTAAAGCTGCTCACGACACCACGCCGCAGTCCGAAGAGGCAAAAGCTACCGGAACTAAAAAAGGTCCGAAACCAGTAACCCGACCAAAAATTGAGCGCCGCGGCAAAAATTACCGTAAGGTTGCTGAATTAATCGAAAAGGGCAAAATTTATTCGCTAACTGAAGCTATGGAATTGGCAACCAAAACTAACCCGTCGAAATTTGACGCCAGCGTAGAAATTCATGCCCGTTTAGGCGTCGACCCGCGCCAAGCCGATCAAAATATCCGCGCGACCGTATCGTTGCCAAACGGGACCGGTAAAACCGTTCGCGTAGCCGTTTTCGCACCCGAGACAGAGTTTGCCGCTGCAAAATCCGCCGGTGCCGATATCGTCGGCGACGAAGATTTCCTAAGCCAACTGGACAGGGAAGAGCTTAATTTCGATATTTTGATCGCAATCCCTCAATACATGCCTAAACTTGGCAAATACGCCCGCCTGTTAGGCCCACGCGGATTGATGCCAAATCCAAAAAGCGGTTCGGTAGCTAGCGACGTTGCAAAAGCCGTCTCTGAAGCTAAGACCGGAAAAGTCGAATATCGCGTCGATAAGCAAGCCATCGTTCACTTGGCAATCGGTAAGGTATCTTTTGGCGCCATTAAACTCGAAGAAAACGCCGTTGCATTCTTTGAAAGCCTTAAAAGCCAAAAACCGTCCAGCCTTAAAGGGTTATATGTAAAGTCTGTTTCTGTGAGTACTACCCAAGGCCCCGGCATCAAAATTGAAAACAATTTGAACTAATTCAGCTGGTTGAATAATCACCGCGCAGTCTAGACCCGCTCATAAATTACGAAGTCATAGTCGTATAGATTAGCGTCGTCCTTAAGGTGCTTCTCACGAGCGACTTCACGCCATATATTTTTATCGATTTTAGGAAAAAATACACTCGCATTATCAAACGAAGCGTCAATTTCGGTAGCATATATTCTATCTGCCAAATCGATTGCTAATGAATATACCATTCCTCCGCCAATTACGAATATCTCATCATCATCCGCTACCAATCGGTAAGCGGATGACAAGTCGCTAACGACTTCAAAACCATCTATCGGTTGGTTATTTTCGCTGATGACAATATTTCTGCGGCCCGGCAAAGGTCTGCCGATTGACTTATAGGTGTTATATCCCATGATGACCGCATGTCCGGAAGTAATATCCTTGAAATGTTTCAAATCAGCCGGTAAATTTCGGCCCCACAACAAATCATTATCTGCGCCGATTCCAAAGTTTTTGTCATACGCTACGATCATTGACTTCATAAAGTCCATATTAGCATACGGCGCATTGGTATTTACTTTTACGCAATGGTTATACATAATTGTTCAGGTAGTAGGAGATAAAAAATGAAAAAAGACGACACGAACACGGACGGTTATTACGACGAAAACGTGAATGATTCAGGCGAAGATTTCGACCTCAGCTTCCTAGATGAAGAAGATGAGCCCAAAAAAGACTAGCCTAAAAGTAGCCTTAGTCGTACCGCATATTTTTCTACATAAGGACATATTGCCTCATGTAATTTTTTCACCTGGGGTATTAGCCATACAACTAGCAGAGGGTTTATCTAAATACGGCGTCGACGTAACGCTTTTTTCGACAGGTCCGGTGAATGCTTTCGCCAAGAACATAAGTGCGGATATGAGTTACTTCGAAGCCGAACTGGCAGCGCGCGACGACACGTATTTAGATTTACTAAAAAAGCACCCCTTTGTTTTCGTGTCGCTGGCGCGTCAGGTTCAAGCCGAAATTATCGCTTTGTCATACGAACTTGCCAATAAAGATGAATTTGACCTAGTGCATATCTATACTAACGAAGAAGACATCGCCTTACATTTTGCAAAGTTATGCAAAAAGCCGGTCGTGTTTTCGCACCACGACCCGTTCAATTTTATGATCAAATACAAAAGCGTGTTCCCGAAATACTCTCATCTAAACTGGCTGTCGCTGTCAATGGCCCAGCGAAAAACGATGCCTGCAGAAACGAATTGGGTAGGAAATGTCTACCACGGATTGAATCTTAGTGATTTCGAATTTATCGAGTCGAATGAAAGTGATTACGTTGCGTATATTGGCAGAATAATAGAGCCGAAAGGCGTTCATTTGGCAATCGAAGCAATCGAAAAGTATAATTCAACCGCAAAAAAACCGTTAAAACTTAAGATTGCCGGCAAACATTATGCCGATGCCGGAAAAGATTCGTATTGGAAAAATAAAATTCAACCAAAGTTAGGCGGCTATATCGAATACGTCGGTTTTATCAAAGAATTACGTGCCAAAAACGAGTTTCTTGGTAACGCCAAAGCATTAATAATGCCGTCAACCTTCGAAGAACCATTCGGCATGGTAATGATCGAGTCATTGGCCAGCGGGACTCCCATTATCGGCTTATCAAGCGGAGCAATTCCCGAAGTAATTAATGACAAAAATGGGATTCTTGTTCAAAAAAACGGAACGGAAGAAAAAAACATAGAAGCATTATCGCACGCATTGACTCGAATCGATTTTATCAGCCGACAAGCCTGCAGAAAAGATTTCGAAGAACGTTTTACGCTCGACAGAATGTGCCGTAACCACAAAGAAATATACGAAAAATTAATAAATAATAATTAGACGATTACCATCGGAACTTTTATCGCCGGGTGAGATTCGTATCCGACTAGTTCAAAATCTTCGAATTTGAAGTCATCAATGGTTTTTTGGTCGCCATGAATTAACAGTTTCGGGAAACGCATCGGTTTTCTGACAACTTGTTCACGGGCGGCGTCAAGCTGATTGGCGTATAGGTGAGCGTCACCGATCGATACAACCAGCTCACGAGCCTCCAGACCGGTCAATTTAGCAATCATCATCAATAGCTCGGCATATTGAGCAACGTTGAACGGCAGGCCTAAGAATACGTCACTAGACCTTTGATACAGCATCATGTATAGCTTTCCTTTGATTACATCCAACTGGAACAAGGTATGGCAAGGCGGCAACCGCATTTCCGATAATTCGCCCGCGTTCCATCCCGAAACGATGATGGCTTTTGAATTCGGATGATTTTTGACCTCGTCGATAGCCCATTTTAGCTGATCGAACTGTGTTCCGTCGGGCTTAAGCCAATGCCGCCATTGAACGCCGTAAATTCGTCCTAAAGTGCCTTCCTTGACCGAATTTGCGTCCTCGAATGCGTCCCAAATATGAACGTCGTTATCGTTCAGATATTTCGGAGTTTGACAATCTCCCGATATGAACCATAGCATTTCATGCGTCAATGACCTGAACCCTATCATTTTCTTTGTCGTCAACAGCGGGAAGCCGTAGCGCATATCAAAATGCAGTTGCGCACCGAACACTGATTTAATCGGCACGTTGCCTCGGCTTTGTTTGGTTTTGCCGTCCTTAATTATTCTGGCTAGCAATTTTAGGTATTGGTATTCCGGATGCATTCTAGTCCTCCCTTTTCAAAATATCATTGTTTACGATCAAACGACGAACCTTTTTACCGGCTTTTTCCAGCAATGAAACGGCATAACCTTCTGAATGATCGAGCGAATAAACGATTTCTGAAATATCAGTCTGACATAGCATTCGAGCGCAAGCCGGACAGGGCAGAAGGTTAATGAATAGGGAAGTACTACTTAAATCGATTTTATTTTTCTGAGCTTGGATCACACCCAAAACTTCGGCGTGAACGGTATCATAGTGTGTCAAATCGCCCATAGGCGACAAATGGCGTTCTCGTGAGGCACCGTTATGCCAAGCGAAAGTCTCATATGGTACGACGACGTTATAAGTTCCGATGATCGGCTGATATTTGCCGTTATTATTTTTTGAAATAATCGCGCCGGTCTGATGTTCGTTGGCGAATGAGTTCTTTGCGATTTCGTTAGCAAGTTTCATCGATTCGATATCAGTCAAATACTTTTTGCTAAGTAAAACTTTGGACTGGTGATTCTCGGCATAGGTCTTGGCTTCGGTCTCATCAATAAAAGGAGATATAAGTTTGAAAATAATTCCGTTCGAAACCAGAGTATAATATTCCGGACGCATATGAAACGAGTGCAGCCAAGAGCCGTTAACAAACAAAGCTAAACGTAATTTAATTTTATCCAGTATCGGCACAATGTCGGATTGATTGCAATGAAGAATTACGATTTTATGAGGGCTTTTCGATGCGTTGACTTTATCGATTAGCGGCCGAACATCATCTAGGTCCATGGTTTTGAATTGCGGTTGTCCTTCAAAACCTTTGATATACGGCTCGTTCGTTACGGCCACAATAATGTTACCGGTCGGTAAGTACTGCTTGATTAATTGTGTGAACCTACCAACGGACATTTCGCGGGATATGGACAAGAACACGGCATCCAATTCTTTCAAAGGTTTTTTACTGCCAAAAACCAGATCCGACCAGTTGTATTCATTATTTTTCATCTTGATATTTCTCTGAAAATCGCTTAGCTAATTTTTTGATATCATCGATTTCATTTTTATATAAAGAAACGTTTTCGATAGGTGTGTTTTTTAATTGGCGGTAATTCCATACTGACAAATCGGGTGAATCAAACGGTATGCAATGAAAATGCAGATGGTCCGTAACCGTACTTTGCGCTACGCTTCCGTCCTTCATTACGACTTGCATGCCTTTAATGCCGTATACCTTGCGAATCATTTTTTTCGCGATGTAAATGAATTTACGAATCGTTTCCCACTCGTCGCTCGTAAGCTCCTTGACGGATTTGACGTGACGGCGGGGTATAATCATACAATGACCGTCAATGTAAGCAAACAACACAATCGTCATAACAACATCGTTTTCTTCAAAAATAATATACTTATCTTTTAAATCACAAAATACGCATTTGCCGGTTGATTGCCAAATACCATCATACTTGCCAGTAATCCTGGCGTCTCGATATAGCTCCTGTTTTTCTCGGGCCTTATCGTCCATTACTTTCTTTTATCGGATCCTTGCGGTATTGCATGAAGTCTTTCAGCACATCGTTCAGGTGGCCACCGATGGCGCGCTGCAGAATTTGAGTCGTAGACACTGCTGTCGATTGGCGATCAACCATGATAACTTCGCCGCCATAACCTATAACCGTTTTGTATTCTTTTGATTTTTTATAATCATCAGTCCAATCTTCTCTGACGGTAATGAATACGTCCGGCTTTAATAACCCGAGCGAAGGCTGGCAGCTTGGTTCAGGCAACACGGTAACGAAATCTACCGATTTCAGGTAGGTTAACATTTCGGCGCGGATTTTCTCATCCAGAATGGGTTTGTTGGGGCCTTTGACCTGTCGAATGGCGTTATTGCTACTAACCCCGACGACAAGAATATCACCGTATTCTTTGGCTTTTTCTAGATATCTGCATTGACCGGCGTGAATCAAATCCCATGACCCGGCAGTGAACACTATCTTTTTCTGTTTTTCCCTAAGTTTCTCGCCTAAATCCAATAAGTCACTTTGCGAGATAAGCCGTTTTTTCCAACTAGACATACAACATCTCCGTATTAATCATTAATAGGATATCACACCGCGTTCAATCAGTATATCCCTGGTCCTTAGGTAGTGTTCGTTTTGTTGAAGTGACTCATAGGGATTATGTCGTAAAAATTTATAAAAATCATACAACAAGAACATTTCTATCAAAGTGTTTCTTTCGCTATTATTGCCAATGTCATTACACAGCCCTCTTTTTTTGTATCCAGAATACAAGAAGTATTTAACTACTTTAGAATTTTCTTTATACTTGCAATCAACTAATAGAAACGCGAGCGTTCGGGCAATATCCATGACGGGATGCCCATATGCCGTTTTCTCGAAGTCAAGGATACCGGAAATCGATAATGGCGATTTGTATGAATTCGAATCATTAAACAAGACGTTCCCCCTGACGAAATCCATGTGTAACACCTGCTGATTCTCTCCTTGCTTCAATTTATGCAGCAAGCGTAAATTGGTGTCGATTTTCGATATGTCGATACCGATTTTTAGTTTGGTTCGGATTGCATGATAAATATTTTTATCCGAAAAATATGACATCATCCGCAGGTTGGTCCCTGCATATTCGTCATAAACGGAATCATAGTCCTCATAGTTCAAGTCCGCCAGGTTCGAATGCATGTCGCTCATTACTTTGCCAAGAATTTTGATATGTTTCATCGTGTACGCTTCCCAAGGAATGGTACGACCGGGCAGATAGTTATACACGCAAACGTACACGGATTTATCGCCAAACGTAATTTTTAAAATTCTATCGTCCAGCCGTACTCTTGTTGGCATTCCCTTGGTTGCAAGATGCTCGGATGATCTATTAGTTCTTTCGATGCGTTTTAGAATACTATTTTCGCGCTTATAAAAAATCACGCTTATTATCGTGTTGTCGGTTTTGATGACCGGCCAAATCTCATTACGATAACCCTTTTGGCAATCTAAGATATCGATATAGTCCATACCGAATTTATCTAATACTTGGGGCAGCACCGTCTCATACATATCTAACCTAGTTTAGATTGAGACTAATTATCAGTAAAGCTCTATTCCGTCACAAATATTGACAACAGATAAGTAATCTAGTAGTATATTCAAAGACATTACCAAAGACAGTAGCTGTCGCAAGACTTAATTCGTTCGCCGTACGGCGAACGAAGCTACCGAGGAAAAATCTTATATTTTTCGATGTTAGTCTTTGGCAGTGCGATTTGCCGTACGGCGAACCAAAGGTTTTTTTATTAACCTGCGGGATAAATCGCTAGCTGTCGAACATTTACAATTTGGTCGAAAATATCAATCAAAGAAAGGATTTTTATGGCAATTTCACGCGATAAAAAGAACACTTTGGTTGCAGAATTAACCGAATTATTCGCTGACGCAAAATGCGCCGTTGGCGCCGTTTATACCGGCCTCAGCGTCGCTGATATGCAAGCTTTAAGGACCGCCGCCCGCGACAATAACGTCGTAATCAAAGTAGCGAAAAATCGACTTGTGCGCGTTGCTTTAGCAGAAAACGACAAGTTCAAAGCTGCCGACACCGGTTATTTGACCGGCCAGTTGGTTTACGCATTTTCTAACGAAGATGAAGTCGCACCAGCTCAAGTCTTGGCTAAGTTTTCAAAAACCCATCCGGCATTAAAGCTGGTGGTTGGTTTTGATAATACTGGCGCAACGCTTGATGCCGCGATGGTAACTGCGCTTGCCGAATTGCCGACCAAGGATCAACTCCGCGGTCAATTGGTCAGCGTCATCGCTGCACCGCTCAGCGGATTCCTCGAAGTCGCGAACGGCGCACAACGCGGATTCGCGCAAGTTTTGTCACAGCGAGCCGAAGCAATTTAATTTTGCAATCATACTAACGTAATAATTACTAGCTGTTCGCCGTTTGGCGAAGGCAAAAAGGAGAAGACATCATGGCTGATACAGAAATCAAGTTATCTGCTGCTCAAAGCAAAATCGTTGATGAACTCAACAAACTCTCAGCTCTCGAGCTGAGCCAAATCGTAAAACACCTCGAAAACGAGTGGGGCGTCAGCGCCGCCGCTCCAGCCGTAGCAGTCGCTGCTGCGCCAGCTGCCAGCGAAGCTGCACCTGCCGAGGAAGCAAAATCTGAATACACGATCAACCTTAAGGACGCCGGCGGACAAAAAGTCGCTGTTATTAAGGCCGTCAAAGAAATCACCGGACTTGGTCTTGGTGAAGCTAAGGCAATCGTCGACGGCGTACCTTCGACCGTCAAAGAAAAAGTCAACCGCGAAGAAGCCGAAGCCGCCAAAAAACTGCTTGAAGAAGCAGGCGCCTCGGTCGAACTGGTTTAATTTAAAGTACATTCGACCAATTTGTATAAACATTAAAATGCCGCTTCTTTTGAAGCGGTATTTTATTGCGTAATTTTGCGTAAATAAATTCTACAACGTTTTTCGGTCTATCTCATAAATTCATGTGGATAAAATGAATTGATATATTGACAAGAATAGTATTCATTGGTATATGTAGGGTAATATCATTGCAAAAATAGACAAAGGAATTGCGAGTTACTATGTCTGAATTACCAGAGAAACAAGTAAAGCGATTACACGCCTTGATTCAAGAGGCAGAGACAAATATAGCCGCCGCCAAAGAGCTTCTTATTAGTATTATTGGCGATGACGGAACCGTAATTACGCCCAAGACCAGCAACGCTGAAAATACTAAAGGCAAGATTATCGAAGGTGTTTTTGACGGCCAAAAGATGATTGGCCCTGACGGCAAAGAATATCCGGTGCCGACCAATTACGCCAGCAAATCCAAGTTAGTAGAAGGCGATATCTTGAAATTAACTGTCACCGAAGACGGCGGTTTTATCTATAAGCAAATCGGACCAATTGACCGAAAACAGATTATCGGCACCCTAGTTCAACATGACGGGGCATACTATGTCGAGGCTAATGGCCGCGAATATCGCATCCTGCTAGCCAGCGTGACATATTTCCGAATTAACGTCGGGGACCAGGTAACGATCATTATCCCTGCCGACAACCCGGACGCAACCTGGGCAGCCGTCGAAGCCTCACTATAATTAGTCGCATCACTAATCACACATTGTATTAAAATTAGCCTTCATGCAATAATGCTTGCTTTGTGTTGTTGTTTGTGTTATAATAATTTTATTGATAGTTTTCAAGCTGTTTAAAAAATATTTTTGAAAGGGTGATGATTTGTGGCAAGTATTGCTGATGATTCCAATTTTCAGTTGTTCAAATCAAAGTATGAACAAATAGCCGACGAGTTCGGCAAGGACAGTCCCGAAGCTGTTGCCGCCTTACAAAATCTTCTGCTTTTAGCGGAAACACACGAGCAATGTTACTATATTTACGAAAATGCGCCTAATAATCAAATTAGGGTAATTGCATTCGAGCAATTTGGTAACAAAATCCGACCAATCATTGAGCTTGGGCAAGAACAGATGATTCCAACGATGCAGTTTGCTTATGTGTTAATGATAGCTAATGCTATCAAGAGCGCTACGACTATCGACGACGTGATTCGTATCACAGAAATTGTCCATCAAGGGCCTAGTCTCCCATTGTATTTTAAGGAAAACATAGTAGCTATACTGAAAAAATATCAAGAAGAAAATACGGACCCTATCACGTAAACTATCAAACAATTAGCCAGCTGAATAAGCTGGCTTTTTTCTTGCATTTATAAACGAAAGCGTTATAATTGAAGCATCACTAAGAGGTGAAAACAAAAAAGAGTAAAAAATACGGCAGTATGCGCAATCGTTTTTGCGTATAATCGTATTAGGAAAAGGGGAAGGTGTCCGGCAATGTCAAAAGCATTGTATCGTAAATATCGCAGTAAAAATCTTGACGAAGTAATCGGCCAGAAACATATTACCGATATTCTGTCACGAGCTATTAAAAGCGGGCGCTTGTCGCACGCATATTTACTGACCGGTCCGCGCGGCGTCGGCAAAACGTCAGTCGCACGCATTTTGGCTTGTCAAATCAATAACATTCCTTATGATGAAGATGTCACGAACCTGGATATTATTGAAATCGATGCTGCTAGCAATAACGGCGTCGAAGACGTTCGCGAACTGCGGGAAAGGGTCCAAATCGCACCGTCGGTCGCTAGCAAAAAGGTTTACATAATCGACGAAGTGCATATGCTATCAAAAGCGGCTTTTAACGCGCTTTTAAAAACGCTCGAGGAACCACCCGAACACGTAGTGTTTATCTTGGCTACAACAAATGCAGAAAAGCTTCCGGCCACTATTATCAGCCGGACCCAACGCTTTAATTTTCGTCCGATCGGTATAGATGACGCTGTCAAGCATCTGTCAAATATCGCCAAGCAAGAGAAAATCAAGTTTGATGATGACGCCATCAGATTAATCGCTCAGCGCAGCGACGGTAGTTTTCGTGACAGTATCAGTTTATTAGATCAACTATCCAATCTGGTTGGCGACGACAAAGACGCGTTAATAACCGCTAAATTAATCGAGGACATTCTAGGTCTTGCTCCGTCAAAAACCATCGATCAAATCCTTGAAGCCGTCGAAGCCCGTGATTTAACTTCAATCATTCCGATTCTATACCGCACATTCAATGAGGGGGTCAACAGTGTTGTACTAGCAGAACAAATAACGGAGCGAATAAGCCAACAAATTGCCGAAAAGCCTCAGCTTTTGCCCCTGCTCGATGCATTGATTGACGTTTCGAAAAGCCCCCATCCTGATCTAAAATTGTTAAGTATTCTCGGCCAAGCCGCAACGCCAAAGCAATCCGTCAAGTCAATCGCTCTGTCTGCGCAAACACATGAAGTCAGCGCCACGATTGCCGAATTGGAAGAGAAGGCCGGTTTGGACTTGACTGTCGATTTAAATCCGTCCAAATCAGAATCCGAACAAATTCCACGCAAAGAAGAAAAAGTTATTGTCGGCAATAAAATTTCACAAGACGGAGAATTTGACTGGAATAAATTCGTCGAATACACTCATCAAAATCAAATTGCATTATACAGCGTTCTATCAAAATGTAATTACGAATTTAATGATAAGACATTGACGATTTATGCAGGTAATAAATTTTACAAACGAAAGTTGGATGACTCTAAGTATAACTCTCGTTTGAACGAATGTTTGCATAATATTGGAGTTTATGAACTGGATATCCACATTATTCCCTCAGGTCCGCCTTTAAAAGATAGTCAAGCGGCCGCGGTTGCTGCTATTATGGGTGGAGGAGAAGAGGTTTCATTGGAGTAATGGCTGACAAGGAAGTAGTCGCAGGAAAAGTTCCGCCCCAAAATATCGACGCCGAGAAAAGTTTACTCGGTGCGGTTTTAATTGACGACGAAACGCTAGCTGATATTTCCGAACATGTAACTGCCAAAGATTTTTACGAAAAACGTCATTCGATAATTTACGACGCGATGATGCGTCTTTATGAAAAACATAAACCGGTCGATTTACTGACTTTGACCGATCAGTTGAAGCGCAAAAAAGAACTCGAAAATGTCGGCGGCTCAACGTACTTAACGGAACTGACCAATTACGTCCCAACCGCTGCTCACGCCGAAGCTTACGCCGAACTGGTCTCCCAAAAAGCTATACGCAGGCGCTTGATAAAAGCCAGCGGCGAAATATCCGAAATGGGTTTTGACGAAAACACCTCTACCGACGAGCTGCTGGAAAAAGCCGAGGCTGAATTGTTTTCGGTTAGCGATCAATCGCTTAAGCAAGATTTGGTCAGTATCGAAAGCATTCTGACCGAAAGTTTCGACCGCATGGAAGAATTACACCGCAACAAGGGTCTGTTGCGCGGCGTTAGGACCGGATATCAGGATTTGGATAATATGACAGCGGGCCTGCAACGAAGCGATTTAATCGTTCTGGCTGCCCGTCCGGCAATGGGTAAGACTACACTTGTCACCAACTTGGCATATAACGTAGCTACTGTCGCGAAACAACCGGTTTTATTCTTTAGCCTAGAGATGAGCAAAGAACAACTGGTCGACCGTATGCTGGCAGACGCTTCGGGCGTTGACGCTTGGAATATCCGAACCGGTAATTTGTCCGACGAAGATTTCGGCAAACTGTCCGAAGCTATGGGAGAACTGGCCGAGGCGCCGATATTCATCGACGACACACCTGGACTTTCGGTATTAGAGATGCGGACCAAAGCTCGTCGCGCCATGCACGAACAACCGCTAGGATTAGTGATTATTGACTATTTGCAGTTGATGCGGGGGAGCGGCAGCAACCAAAGCAACGGCAATCGTGTTCAAGAAGTCAGTGAAATATCCAGAGGTCTTAAATTAATCGCCCGTGAACTTAACGTGCCGGTCATCGCTTTAAGCCAGTTATCGCGCTCTGTCGAATCACGCAGCCCGCAAATCCCGCAACTTGCCGACCTGCGTGAATCAGGCTCAATCGAACAGGACGCCGATATCGTCATGTTCATTTATCGCGAGGCGTACTATAATCCGGAAACCGAACGTGAAAACATTACCGATCTTTTCATCGCTAAACATCGTAACGGACCGACCGGCAAAATCGAACTGTACTTCCACCCTGAACGCTTGCGCTTTATGTCACTGGACCGTAAGCACAACAAATAGGCGCCGTGTTATAATCGTATCTAAATATGATCAAGCTCGATTTTAGTAAATTATCTACTTATCGCTGGCGTTATCTGATAGGTTATGGTCTTGTTGCAACCGGACTGATAGGCGTACTGATTTTTGTCGGTTTATTTTTACCGGGCAGCATTTCAAACCAAGAGATGCAATCCGTAGTTACGAGTAATTCAATTAGTCTTCATAACCTAAATTCCTTTACAGTAATCAATCTGCCTTATTATATTCTTCAGAAAATCAGCCTGGCTTTGTTCGGCGTATCTATAATTAGCATCAAATTACCTTCAATAATTTTAGCTTTCTTGTCCATTATTGGCATCGTAATAATCATGAGGCAGTGGTTTAAGCCGGCCGTAGGCGTTTTAGCGACACTTATCGCTATTACGACGGGACAATTTATCTTCATCGCTCAGGACGGAACGCCGGGAATATTATATCTATTTTGGCCGGTAGTATTACTTTTGCTTGCCTGTTTGATTTCCAGTCAGAAAAAGTTCAGAATGATTTATAAAACTTCATTCTGTATCGCAGCCGCTTTAAGTTTATATACTCCGCTCGGAATTTATGTACTCATCGCTCTTATTAGCGCAATATTTTTACACCCGCATTTGCGCTTTTTAATCCGACAATTATGGAAGCCAAAGATTATCGTCGCTATTTTCGTATCGCTACTTATACTGATACCTCTAATAATCACTATCGCAAAGACCCCCGGGCTGGCTCTGCAGCTGCTTGGTATCCCAAGCTCCAAACCGGATATCGGTGCAAATCTATCATCTTTGGGCGCTCAATATCTTAATTTTTATAACCCCGGCGGCACAACCCTTATAACACCGTTTTTTGAACTTGGATCGTTCTTAATAATATTGATCGGTATTTATTACGTTATTATCACCAGAGAAACTGCCAAAAGTTACGTCATAGGAATTTGGGCGATACTTTTGTTGCCAATTATAACTTTAAACCCAAACTCGACCAGTATAACTTTCTTACCATTGGTTCTACTATTAGCCTCTGGTCTTAACGAACTGATAGCCTACTGGTACGGACTGTTCCCGCGCAATCCGTACGCGCGCGCCGGAGGGCTAATCCCCATCATAGTGTTGGTGGCGGTTTTAGTCCTTTCAGGTGCCGACAGGTACATCGAAGGCTATAGATACGATCCTGGTATTGTTCCGAATTTTTCAAAGGATATTGTATTAATTCCGAACAACATCAAAAATCTGGTCGTATCAAGTAATGAACTTGCATTTTATCAGGTAGTAGCGAAATACGACAAACAGTACTATGTTTCACTGACGCCTATGAACAGTACGTTCCTGGCTACCCGAGAAGCCAAGCAATCTTTTGCCGGTTACACGATCGAAAAAATAATTACCACGTCAACCAGTGAACAGGCTGACAGATTTTACTTATACAAAAAGTAAACAGATTACAGTATACTTATATAAGTAATATAGAGATCAAGGAGTATTAATAGTTATGGCATTCGACCAAGTAAAAATGATAAATAATCTGCGCAAAGCGCAAAATGAATTAAAAAAAGAAATAATTGAAGTCGAGGCCGGCGACGGTGCGGTTGTTGTTCAGGTAACCGGCGAGCTGAAAGTCAAGAAAATCACTATTGACCCGGAACAAGTCGACCTTGATGATATCTCCGAACTCGAACATTGGCTGGAAATTGCGATCCGCGACGGTCTAGCGAAAGCACAAGAAGTCGCTGCTGAAAAAATGAAACCTCTGATGGGCAGCCTGGGTAAGCTCGGGCTTTAAAGGGTAATATATTGTCACAATTACTGCCAGCGGCACTGATTAACGCCATCGAAGAACTAGGACGCCTACCGGGCGTCGGTGAACGCACGGCCGAGCGTTATGCGTATTTTTTACTGCGGGCCGACAAACATACAAGCGAAAAATTAGCTGAAGCCTTAAAAAAACTTCATAGCGGAGTTAAAAGCTGCCCGATTACTTTTGCGCTAATTGACGCCGATGAGGAAGTTTCGCCGCTATACAGCGACGCTAGCCGTGATAAAACTCTTGTTGCCGTAGTCGAAGAGCCGTTAGACATAGTCGCACTGGAGCGGACCGGTCAATTCAAGGGCACATATCACGTCCTGGGCGGAGCTATCAGCCCGATTGACGGTATCGGACCCGAACAACTACATATTCCCGAACTATTAGATAGGCTAGTTAAGGATAATGTTCAAGAAGTTATTATCGCTACTAACGCCAGCGTCGAAGGAGAATCGACCGCATTATTTTTACAAAGGCATATCGTTGATGCTGGGATCGACATTAAAATCACTAGGTTAGCGCGAGGTATCCCGGTAGGCGTCGACTTGGAATATGCCGGACAGATTACTCTAACTCACGCCCTTGAAGGCAGGAGGGATTTTTAGATGTATCAAAAAGCCAAAGAGCTGATTGAAGTAGCCACGAAGATAATCGTCGTTCAGGCCGAAAACCCCGATGGCGACTCGCTAGGCAGCGCACTGGCACTGGAAGAAATACTGAGCGACTTAGGTAAAGAAGTAATCCTGTATTGCCCCGTCGAGATTCCAAAATATATGAGATATATTAGCGGCTGGGATAGAGTCGTCAATGAATTTGATACTTCAGCCGATATGACAATTATTGTCGACACTATGGCCGAAGTCTTGCTGACTAGAGTCGTCGACACTCCCGGAGTACGCCATTTTCTAGACACGCATCCGGTTTTAGTCATCGACCATCACGACACTGAATCGAACCTTATTTTCGAATATACGCCGCTAACCCAAGAAGCTGTTGCGACCGGCGAGATTATTTACGACCTGGCGATTGACGCCGGATGGGGGATAAACCAACAAGCCGCCGAAAACATGATGGTCGCTATTTTAAGCGACAGCTTGGGGCTTACGACCGAGAACGTGTCCGCCAAGACATTTTATACGGCTGGCAAGCTGACAGAATTAGGTGCAAATGTATCCTCAATAGAAAGACGTCGCCGTGAATACATGAAAAAGTCGGCCGAGATTCTACGCTACAAGGGCGCCTTATTAGAAAAAATCGAATACTACCTGGACGGCAAGATGGCTCTCGTACACATACCATGGGAAGAAATCAAGGAATACAGCGATAAATTCAACCCCAGCGTACTAGTTCTGGACGAAATGAGGCTAGTCGAAGGAGTCGAAATAGGCGTCGCTATCAAAACTTATCCGGACGGCAAACTGACCGGCAAACTGCGCAGCAACATTCCGATATCTTCAATGGTTGCCGGTTATTTCGGAGGCGGCGGTCACGACTACGCGGCGGGCTTTCGCGTCTATGAATCTCTTGATACAATAATTCATGAATTAATAACCGCAGCCAGTAAGGCATTGGAAGAATATTCGGATGATACTAAAATTTCATAACACACCAACCCAGCAAGTAGAAGAATTTGTCTCATTAACCGAAAATAAAGCGCTAGTCTACACTTGCGGCCCGACTGTTTATGATTATCCGCATATCGGCAATTGGGTAGCATATATTCATTGGGACACGCTGGTTCGTACATTAATGGCAAATAATTACGACGTTACTAGGGTAATGAATATCACAGACGTAGGGCATCTGACAAGCGATGCGGACGAAGGCGAAGACAAACTGGAAAAAGGCGCTCGCCGCGAAGGCAAAACGGCCTGGGAAATTGCCAAATTCTATACTGACGACTTTCTGGAAGGCATGAATAAACTGGGGATGATTGAACCGCAGCATATCGCCAAAGCGACCGATTATATTCCACAGCAACTTGATCTTGTACGCACGCTCAAACAAAAAGGGTACACATACCAGACCAGTGACGGTATCTACTACGATACGTCAATGTTTTCGGCCTATGCGGATTTTGCCAGGCTTAAAACAGAGGCCCAAAAAGCCGGCGCAAGGGTCGAGATAAATCCTGAAAAGAAAAATCACTCTGATTTTGCCCTATGGAAGTTTACGCCTGCTGGTGAAAAAAGGGACATGGAGTGGGAGACACCGGCGGACTTATTAGAGAAAAATGTCGACGGTAAACCTGTCATGGGCTTTCCGGGCTGGCATTTGGAATGTTCGGCAATTTCTATGGCGTTGCTTGGTAACACTATCGACATCCATACCGGCGGCATCGACCATATACCGGTTCATCATACTAACGAGATTGCTCAGTCAGAGGCTGCAACCGGCGTCCGTTTTAGTAATTATTGGATCCACTGCAATCATTTGAAAGTCGATGGAACTAAAATCAGCAAATCACTAGGCAACGGCTACACATTAAAAGACTTGGAAGACAAGGGCTTCTCGCCGATGGATTATCGGATGTTTGTCCTGCAAGGCCACTACAGAAACGAAGGCAACTTTACCTTCGAAGCCCTTAAGGCGGCCAAAAACAGGTTGCATAATTGGCGAAATATCGCAGCGCTTCGCCACCAGGTTCATGACACTCTACAAAATGACCGCGACAAGGTAGCAAGCGACAAAACAGTGCTTCTATATGCTGCACCCCAGGCCGTAGTCGAGGCAATCAGTAACGACTTGGGCACCCCAGAAGCTTTAAGGATTGTTGACGATGCTTTCGCTAGAATCCTGAGAGCAAGGCTTGACAATATCCATAGGCATGCATTTTTGGAACTACTTGAAGCGATTGACGCCAACCTGGGGTTGCAACTACTGGACAGTACGCCAGATATTTCGGACGAGGCAAAGAGTATTATTCTTGAAAGAAATAGGGCTCGCGAACAAAAAGACTGGCTAAAATCAGATGCTCTGCGCGATAGATTATTAGAACAAGGCATTCTAATCCGAGACACTGACAAAGACAGTATCTGGGAATATAAAGCTTAGGCTTTTTGAATCTCGGCTTCTTTTAACGATCTGTCGAGTGATTTTTCGTTTTCGCGAAATTTTCTTTTCGACCTAGTAAAGTAATCTTCGACCAGTACACCGATACAGCCGGCAATTGGGATAGAAATCAAACCGCCTGCGATACCGAACAGATAGACTCCGGTCGTAACCGCAATCAATACCACCAGGGCAGACAAATCAGTCCGTTTCGACTGAATTTTCGGCGATATGTAATTACCCTCAAGTTGCTGATATAAAATACTGAATATCAGAAATACGACAGCAGCACTGACATTATTGAGAGCCAGAATAACAGCGACTAAGACCGCAGCGATCGGCTCACCGAAAAGAGGAATCAATGATAACGTGAATATTATTGCAGCCGCCGGAATAGCCAAATTAGTAGGAGCGCCAAACGTCAAATTAATTATAAACACTGAGATGCCGGCAACCGTTCCTGCGATTGAAGATATTGACAGTTGGCCTACCACGAAACCAGTAACGACTTTATACATGCGGAATAACAACTTTCGATGATATTCCATGCGCTCTTCGTCGTTATAGACAGACCACAAACGCCGTAACCACGTCGGACCTTCAACTAGCATCAAAAATGTTAGTACTAAGACCAGAATCGTAGTAAAGATAGTGAATAGCACCGAACCTATGCTCGTAATCAAAAATGATCCAGCACCTGCCGCAAAACGTGTCGCGCCGTCTTTAATTGAAGTTATGATCTTGTCAACTTCGGGTTGCAAATTATAATGATTAATCAAATTGCTGGCTCCGGTGTATTGCTGCGAGGCCGAGTCTACCAACGACGGAAAATTCTGAGCAAATTTTACCGTTTGTTCGATGATTGGCGGGACAACCAAAAAGATTACGGCTCCAAGAAACGAAAGTACTGCCATATACGCAATCGCAGTGCTTAGAACGCGGCTTTTGCTTGGCAATATTTTGGCCAAACGATTTACAGGTGGGCTGAGAGCGATGGCTAGGAAAAATGATATACCTACTATAATCAAAGCGGTGCGAGCCGAATATATAACTAGGGCCGCCAAAGCAAACCCGATTACTACCAGCCAAAAACGCACAAAAGTTCGTGTGTCGATTTCAATACGTACATTCATATTTTGTATTATACACTAATATTCCATTAACGTTTTATGGCACATAAATCACATCATACTACCTGTTATCTGAAAATAGTAAGATTACAATAATCACAGTTTTAAGCAAATATTCAGGCACGTTTGGTGTATAATAAAATGTATGAGAATACTTATTGTTGAGGACGAACACAAGATAGCACATGCCTTGAAAAAGGCTTTGCAACAAGAAAATTACGCCGTTGATGTTTCATACGATGGTGACGACGGCTACGCTATGGCAACTACCGAACCGTACGATTTAGCCATTATCGATCGTATGATACCGGGCGAATATGACGGGATAGGTATCATAAGAGCCATGCGTGAAGCAAAAATTCACACTCCGGTATTAATACTAACTGCGAAAGGCACGATTTCCGATCGTACTTCCGGTCTTGATTCCGGTGCCGATGATTACTTAGTAAAACCATTTGCTCTCGAAGAGTTACTAGCCCGCGTACGCGCTCTATTAAGACGTCCCGTCGAAGTTCAGCAGACCGTTCTTACGGCAGGTGATTTATCGCTAAATACGGTTACTTGCGAAGTTAAACGCGGTGACAAAATCATCAGCCTGACAGGCAAAGAGTTCGCGTTGCTTGAATATCTGCTTAGAAACCAAGGCCGCCCACACAGCAAAGACACGATCATTAGTCACGTTTGGGACTATAACGCCGACGTTTTGCCTAATACCGTCGAGGTCTACATGAAGTACTTACGCCAAAAAATTGACGATCCTTTCGACAAACCTCTGCTTCAGACTGTCCGCGGTTTCGGATATAAAATTGAAGCAAGCTAAAGGTTAAATTACTAGCATGTTCAAATCCGCAACATTGCGATTGACCGGCTGGTATCTACTAATCCTAATGGCGATTAGCGTCATGTTCAGTATTGCCATTTATGGCGTAATGTCTGATGAGATGGACGTTCATTTGCGCCGTTTCCAGACTAACTTGCAACAGTCCCAGGATTTTTCGCCGCCACCCGGCATGGCCGTGAATTTCCGCAACAGCGAGATCAAAGAAGCCTTGGACAATTTCTCGCTACAGCTCGTTTATATAAATTTATTAGTCTTAATAGTTGGCGGACTTGGCAGCTACTGTTTAGCACGCCGTAATCTTTTGCCAATCGAAAGGGCGCACGAAGCCCAATCACGCTTTACTAGTGATGCCAGTCATGAGTTTAGGACACCTCTGGCGGTCATGAAGACCGAACTTGAAGTGGCGCTAAGAGACAAAGACACTACGACTGACAGCTTGAAAGAAGTGCTCTCCAGTAATCTGGAAGAAGTTGACAAACTATCCAGATTAGCAGAAATGTTGCTTAATTTATCCCAGTTAGAACATGCCAAACTAAAAATGGGACCTGTCAATTTAACTAGAGTTACACGCAACGTACTGAAGGATTTCGGCCCTATGGCAAACCGCATCTCATTTGATTCCAAGAAGCGGCTGATAGTGTGCGGCAACGAGATGGCTATCGCCGACTTAATACAAGTCTTGGTTGATAACGCCATCCAGTATAGCCCTAAAGATTCAAAGATATCGATTACGATTTCAAAATTCGAGCAATGCGCAAAGTTCGAAATCTCGAATAATGGTCCGGGTATAGAACCGGAAATACTGCCTCATATCTTCGACAGGTTCTATCGAGCCGATTCGTCTCGGACGAACGGCAAGCGCAAAGGTTTTGGCATCGGTCTGGCTTTGGCAAAGAATATAGTTGAACTGCATAAAGGCAAGCTTTTTGCCAGCAGTACACCCGACAAAGAAACTACTTTTTCTTTTCTTTTACCGATTTATTCAATCATTCAAGCTAAAACTAAGAACTAGTTCATACAATAACATTCATAACATCTAACGTTCGCTAGTCAGCGAAGGAGAAAATATGAATGTAATCACGCGGGGAATTAAAAATGCCCTCCGTAGTCCGTTACGCTCAGGCGCAATCATTCTGATGCTTGCAATCAGCATCGGATTAATACTATGTATGCTTGTCGCGAGGGGCAGCATCAATAACAAAATCGCTGATGTCAAGGCAACTGCCGGCACTAATATTACAATCAGACCGGCCGGTGTTATGGGTTTTGCCGGCGGCGGCGATCTGCTAACCGCTGAGCAAATCTCTACAATTAAAAATACCGACCATATATCAGGCATAACATCGACATTAAGCGATCAATTAAGTACATCTGATGCCAACCTTACTTCGTCACTGGAAATGGGGAACTTTGGTGAACGCATGCAAAGGTTTGAAAGTAGCAGCAGCTCTAGCAGTACATCGAGTTCTTCGGACTCTAGCAGCGATTCCACTTCAACCGAGGCCCGTCCTGCACCGACACCAAGAATCACCGTGACTGGTACGACCGACCCTAACTCTGTTTCCAGCACTGGCGGTGCTATCACCATTTCAAGCGGCAAGACAATTGATGGCAATAGCAGCGACCTGGTAGCGCTGATTGGTACCGACCTAGCTACTAAAAACAACCTTGAAGTAGGCAGTACATTTACTACCTACAGTAAAACTGTCACAGTCGTAGGGATATTTACAACCGGCAATACCTTCCAAGATAGCGGTATTATAATGCCCCTTGGCACAGTCCAGACGCTGACCGACCAGACAGACGAAATCAGCAGCGTCGTCGCCAAAGTTGACAGCAGTGACAACGTCAGCTCGGTCGTATCAAGCCTGAAATCATCGCTTGGTAGCAAGGCAGATATTGTTAGCGAAATCGACATTGCTAACAACAGCGTGTCGAGCCTAGAAGGCATCGCCTCGTTGGCCCTCGCAGGCGTCATCGGCGCGACCGTTGCCGGTGCAGTTATCATACTACTAGCAATGGTCATGATAGTACGCGAAAGAAGGCGTGAAATCGGCGTCATAAAAGCCATCGGCGGTACGAACGCAAAAGTAATAACTCAATTCATGACTGAGGCCCTAACCTTGACTGTTATCGGAGCAGTAATAGGACTCTCACTAGGCGTATTAGTCAGCGGGCCGATGACAACGTCACTAGTAAGCAACGCGAGCACCACCTCAGCCGGTTCATCCAGCACATCCAGTAACAGACCCGATGGGCCCGGCGGAATGATGATGCGCGGCATGAATCAAATAAGTAAAAACTTTACTCAAGTAACGGCCAGTCTGACACCCCAAATATTCATAATAGCTACTAGTATGACCCTGCTCATCGCAGTAGTAGGCAGCGCCGTACCAGCATGGTTCATTGCCCGTATACGCCCGGCTGAAGTGTTAAGGTCCGAATAAAATATAGGAGTAAATTATGTTAGTAGTCAAAAACCTTACCAAAGTATTCTCAAGCCCTAGCGGCGACGTGACAGCCTTAGATAACGTAAATCTAAGCGTAAAAACCGGCGAGTTCGCCAGTATCATCGGCAAATCAGGCAGCGACAAAAGCACGCTGCTGGCAATGCTAGGTGTACTAGACGTTCCAACGGAAGGCAGCGTAGAAGTTGACGGCGTCGACGTAGCCAAAATGTCCGCCGGCAAACAGACGTCATACCGGGCAAAGAAAATCGGTTTCGTATTTCAGTATTACAACCTGATACCAAACCTTTCGGCTGTCGAAAACGTCATGTTGGCACTGGAATTTGGCGGAGTGCCTAAAAACAAACGCCAGGAAAAAGCCGCCAAACTTCTAAGTGATGTCGGTATCAAACCGGACGAGCAATTGCGCAAGCCTTCGCGTCTTAGCGGCGGGCAACAACAGCGCGTCGCTATCGCCAGGGCCTTGGCGAACGATCCGGCAATTATTTTAGCAGACGAGCCGACCGGTAATCTAGATAGCGAAACCGGCAAAAATATATTCGATTTGTTACATAAATTATCACGCAGCAAAAATACGACGATTTTGGCTGTCACGCATGATATGGATATTGCCGGCAAGACCGATATTACTTTCAGACTAAAAGATGGTAAGATAACCGCTTGATTTAGCGCTCGCGCTCTTTTAGGCGTCTTCCGGCCTCGCCGGCTATCACCCATTGCAAAACAGCTGTGGTAACAATCACGAGCAGCAACGGTAAGGTTCCTTGCCAGGCCGGCGTCGTAAAGTCAAAGAAGTCGCGAATAAAACCGACTCCAAAACTAATCGTAAATATAAAGACAACAATCAGTATATATAGTATCCTTGCTAATTTAGCCTTGCGATCATTGACTACGTCGAACATTCTCGGTACTAAGAATACTAGGTAGATGCCAAACAGCAAGGCAATAATCACGGTCGTAGTCGATACGCCCTCTAAGTCATTCGGATGAATTACCCGTAACATTATGTACGTCAACGTCGCGACCATACCAGAAAGGGCGGCTATCGGGATAATTGCAAACAGCGTGTCGCGCCAAAAATAACGCGGCGACAACCGATGGCGCGGCAAAGGAATAAATAATGTCCACATGATAGTAGGTAGTGTTACCAGGAATATATTCATAAAAGTGATATGTCGCGGTTCATACGGGTAAACGATAAAGTAGGCCAAGGTCGAAAGCAACAGTACTGTTCCATAGATAATCTTGTGAAAGAATAACGTGGCAATCATTTCGATTGCCTGCATTATGCGATTACCCAACTTCATCCCTAACGGCAGTGAATTGAAAGAATTGCTTAGAAGTACTATGTCGGCCACGCGCCTAGTCGAGGCAGCACCGGCAAACATTGCGACTCCCAGATCGGATTTTTTGATAGCAAGGGCATCATTGACGCCGTCGCCAACCATACCGGTAAAATTGCCCATCTTTTTGAAAGTTGCTATTAATCTTTCTTTTTGCTCGGGCAAAACTCGTGCGAATACGGTCGTTTCCGAAACCAGTTTGTCCCATTCGTGACTGTGCAATTCCTTCAGTTCGGCTCCGGTAATAACTTTCTGATAGTTTTCGATGCCGACTTGTTTAGCCACATATTGAACCGTATTCGGATTATCGCCGCTGATGACTCGAATACTGACGCCGTTATTCTGTAAAAATGCCACGGTTTTTTCAACGCCGCGCCGTAGTTCGTTAGTCAATACCACTAGTCCGATAGACTTGCCGGATTGATTGGGAATTTGCTTTAATGAACCTTTTTCAGTATCAAACATAGCAACCAACAGAACGCGCTTGCCGACACTAGCCAGTGATTCGATACGCCGTTTCTGTACAGGTGTAAGTTCAGCCAGTTTGCCTAAAAATTCAGGTGCGCCAACAAGAATACTGTGTGTCCTGCCGCCGTATTTCACTTTGATGCCGCTCATTTTGCGTTCAGACGAAAAGGCAAGCGTCTCAATGACCTCATATTTTTCAGGAACAGGAAATGCCGCAGCCATAGCATCACCAGTAGAACTACCGCTGCTGGTTTCCTTGGCGACGACACCGATAAGTTCATGAATGTCACTAACGGATTCGTCAAATAGTTCCAGGTTGTCAAAAGTAATTTTGTCACTTGTCAGAGTACCGGTCTTGTCGACGCATAATACATCAAGTAGAGCCATCGCTTCGATTGCCGCTAATTTTTGCGGCAATACTTTCGCCTGAGCAAGCCTTATCGAACCGTAAGCCAGCAATAAAGTACTGGCTAGCAATAATCCTTCCGGGATAACAGTTACGGCGCCAGAGGTAATCGTCTTGAATATCCTGACCGCATTTTCACCCGACAAGCGATAAACGATAAATATTAATCCCGCCAGACCCAAGGCGCCATAAGTCAACCAATTGATTGCCCGAGCAATATTCTTTTGAATAGGTGTTAACCTGGGGTTATAGCGTTTCAATGTCGACGCCATCTTGCCGACCCTGGTATCTGCTCCGACTGCAGTAACATGCATGGTTGCACTGCCGGCAACTACCGCGCTGGCCGCATAAACGATTGAGTCTAATTCTTTATCAACCGGCGCCGATTCGCCGGTCATTATACTTTCATCTGCCTCCATGCCGCTTGAGGCCGTAATCAAACCGTCAGCCGGTACCTCGTCGCCCATTTCGAGTTTGACAAAATCACCGACCTGCAGTTTATCGAACATGACTTCTTCAGTACCACCATTAGGCAGTATCCGACGGGCCCGAGGAGCATTCATAAGTTCTAATTTCTTTAACATCCTTTGAGCACGTATCTCCTGGACGATCGCTATCAATGTATTGAATACTATGACCGATGATATGAATAATGCGTCGCGATTTTCCTTTAAAAACGCCATCACGGCGGCCAATAAAAGAATCGCTATGACAGTCGGCGACAAAAAATTTCGCCGGATAATAATCAGGATATCCTTCATATTATCCTATTATATGTTTTCTTATCGTATATGGCTATGCTTGCCTAGTTAAAGAAAAAAACACAACGATAATGTGTTTGATTTAAGCTTTGGTTCAGCAATATGCGGGATAATGAGATTGCAATATTAAAGTCATAGGGGGAGGATTCACTATGAAAACTACCATCACAGACAAAACGATTTTGCTAAGCAAGAAGGGTTTGAAAGAACTCAAGAGAACAATCGCCCAATTAGAACGTGACAAACGAATCGCTTTGGAAGAACTTCGTGATTTTGAAAAAACTTTCGGTCACGACGAAAGGTTGGAACGAATTGAAAAAATAGCATCGTTAGAGATTATCGAATCGGAATTGAACGATAAAAAGATGGTTCTAGCAAACGCCAAATTACTGCCGTCAAAACGCGAAAGGATAAAGGTCGCCATCGGATCGGTCGTCGATCTGATTGATATGCGCGGACATCTGTTTCGTTTTACGATAGTCGATAGTATCGAGGCAAATCCAAGCGACGGACGAATTTCGATTCTCAGCCCGCTGGGGAAAAGCCTGTTGGGCCGAACCGTCAAAGACATAGTCAAGTGGGGGACAGGCAATAAAACCAATCAATTCCAATTAGTACGAATATCTTAGCCGAGATGCCCTGATTATTGAGAAAACCCGGTATATCCGGGTTTTTTCATATTCTACAAGATTAAAGCTATGACGCAATACTCAATAGCGTCCAATTGCCGCCATTGTCATCGTTGCGCAGATGATATTCCGACACGCCGTCCGACATGGTAAATATCTCGGCAATCCGCTCGCCCTGACGCACTAAACATCGCAAGCCGGCATCAATGAAATGATAGGTTACGCCATTAAATTCGATCCGACGCGGATAGGCGACCATATTCTTTTTAAATCCGACTGACGTCACGACGATCTGTTCGTTTATTTCCACTTTGCTCATAACAATTCCCCCAAATTAAGACTATTTAAGACTGCCGGTTGGATTAGATTAACCAGCGAACGGCTTGGTGGGTTAGTTAACAAGGGATAGGAAAGCGATACCGTTCAAATTCGCGTTCTGTTTACCCGTAACTAATAATTGTTTTCGTCTGTCAGTGGCTAGTTATTAGCGTAACGACGTTGATGGTGGCTTTATATATAAGCCTGTAAGTGGAAAGGTTGCCCAGTACCTACATAGCTATCCTAATTATATATTGTCGATTACTTGAAGCGTCAATCACAAAATCTATGTGAAATTTACTTCAATGACAGCACTTCGGCCAAGGTTTTATCGTTGATGTAAATATCGGCAGTTGTCACATTGGCGGCTTTTTCGGCGGTCATTTCTAATACTGCCTGGACGCGTGGATTATCGCATACGCCGCCAAGACTAAGCGTACCAGTCAAATACACTTTTATTGTATCGCCGGACTTTTGGCTGCTAGAGAATTTGAGATTGGAGTTATACAAAACATTATAAAGGCCCGATTCGCCGTACCATTGGTTCTTGTTGGATAATAGCCTTTCGAAGGATGATTTAACGACGTCATTAGTCGTTACATCGGCAGTCGTTACCGCCACGGCGCTGTCGCCGCAACCGATCTTGACACCGGATTTGCCATCATCTTCGATTGCGGTGTAATACAAAATTAACGGACCGGTAACCTCATTGGTCTTTTGCTGGTTATTATTCGACGAGTCAGTCGATTTTTTGCCGACCGTAAATGATATGTTGATATTCAACATATTAATAGCCAATACCGCCAAAATACCCGCGGCGATAATGACCCCCAAAATTGATGAAGTAATTGCCCAGTAGTTATGTCTCATAAAGACTTACTCCTGCTTAGTTTATAAGCATATTATACCATTTTTAAAGCAATATAAAAAGAAACTATTTTTTTGCGTCGACGCCGATAGCTTGGCTGATGTGGGTATAGCCGTCTTTTTCCAGTAATCTAATTAGTCCGTCATTGATTTCAGCTGCCAGTTGTGGGCCGTTAAATATCAGGCCGGTGATAATTTCAACCAGGCTGGCACCCAGACGTATTTTTACATAGGCATCCTCGGCCGTAAAAATTCCGCCGACGCCGATTATCGTCAATTTTTTACCGTAATTTAGGTACGTTCGACGAATCAGTTCGTTACTTAGATTATAGGCCGGTTTGCCGCTTAGATTGCCACGAACCGAATCAGGTAAAACGTCTTTCAACTCGACTTTGCTTCGGTCCTTTGCCAGATTAGCGACCGTAACACCGGCGACCTTGTGTTTTACTGCCACATCCAACAACTTTTTGAAATTTTTCCAATCCAAATCGACCGGCATTTTGATAAATATCGGCTTTTTTAGACCGACTTCGTCGACGGCCGATAGCAATTTTTCCAAGCGCTCCGGCGTAGTAAACGGTTCGCCGCCGTAAGCGTTCGGACAAGATATATTAACTTCAAATATCTTGATGGATTTTTCATTTTTAGCTCGCTTTAGCGTAGTTACGTAATCGTTTATAGCGTCCTTGGTATCGACGACCTTGCTATGGTTCGTCTTGGCGACCGAAAGCACGATAGGGAAGCCTCCAGTAGCCTTTGAACCGTAATTCTTCAACCTATTAATAACTACTAGCGAGCCGTCGTTAGCCAACCCTGCATTCACGACTAACGACTTGGTTTTTGGCAACCGATAGAACCAAGGGCGGGGATTGCCGGCGCATTTTTTTGCCGTGACCGAACCGACCGTACCGAAACCGAACCCCAGTGCCGCGATAGCCGGTACGATTTCGCCGCTTTTATCAAAGCCGGCCGCCAGTCCAACGGGGCTGTCAAATTCGATGCCGTGAAATTTCTGAACCAATCTGTCATCACGCTTTCTTTTGAAGATTGTCCTGACAAACAACGTGAATATGCCGGAGGACCCCAAAACAGATGTCGTCCGTATCATCGAACTATGCATAAAGTCCGCCGGCAACAAGAATATAACCGCCTTGCCCGGATAAACGTACAAAAACCGACATATTTTCCAAAGATAAGTTCGTACCATGTCTATTAATTATGACAGATTGTCACAACTGGTCAAACTTTTACGTCATACTATTTCGTAACACGAAAGCCAATGGCTGCGTAAGCGTCGGTCATAGTGTCTGTCAAGCATAGATAAAATGGCCCAGGATTACCTGCTGAACTTTGGTAGTAACCACTACGAAGAAAAGGACGTAATACAGTCGTGTCATCGGCATTTGTATGGGCTCTTCCAATACCCTGGGCACCTCCCCAACTGGCAGCAGCAGCATACGCTGTAGCAGGGTATGGGTCAGGTGATAGCGTTCCGTGAGTCGTCACCGCGTTCCACTCCCTGGTATCCATACCTCCGCCCAAAACACCAGGCTGACCGCCCAGCGTCTGACCCTGAGTCCATTCGTACGCGTTACCAACGAAATCCCAAATCACTTCGCCATTCGAAAGAGTCAACGTCCTACGTTGGTTCGAAGGGGCGGTATTACCAGTCAAATAGTAGCCATCATTGTCATCCGTTGAACCTGCAATGCGAGAGGTAGGGCTATTATCAGTATGCCCGACGTACATTTCGCCCGACCCTACAACACCGCCAGTCCAATTGCTTGCAACTAACATGACGTTTTGGGCAATCGTTAACCACTCGGCCTCGGTAATCAGATGACAGCCGCTACAAGCAGTTTCTGCAGTAGTAATAGAATTTGGCTGGGTAATAGTCCCCCAGTTAGTACCCGCCGCTACGCTGGTTGGTATACCGCCAACGTTCTTGGCTTCGAACTTCATGACACAAAAGTCTGACGTGCCGTAAGTCGCGCTGCCAGGCACTACTATGAATCCTGTCGGGCAAGTAATTGCCGTAGATACGGTCGGGGTAGTACTTTCGGTTATTTCATATTTTGTCGTTCCCTGGGTCCCTGTCAAAAGAAAGGTTTCTTGATCGACCGTAGAATAAGCCAAAGTAGTGCCGCTGTTAGATTTTAGACAAAAATTATTATCAACGGTCGATGGAGCCGTCGGGCACAGACTAGCATTAAGAAAAGGGTAAGAGCCGTATTTTAAATTGTAGGCTTTTAACATTTTCGCAGCACTGGACAAATCAGACTGGACAACTGCAGCCGTGGCCTTGCCGGAGATATTATTGTACGTGGCTATGGTAATCGCAGCTAAAATAGCTATGACTACAATCACTACCAGTATTTCGATAATTGTGAACCCTTTTTGAACACGAGAAAGACAAACTTTTTTCATGACCCTAGTTTAGCATTAGCAGCATGGATATATCAAATGTTAGCTACGTTTATACATAGATATAGAATTGCTGTATGCATTTGAAACATAGACCGAGGTACCGTCAGGTGAAATTTTAATTACAATCGGAACGTCACCAGACGAAATTGTTGATACTGTAAATGGCGTCAATGCGCCAGTCGCAATATTTCGCTGGAATTTTTTAACTACGTCAGAATCTCCTATTGCAGCGTAAACCGAAACTCCGTCAGGCGATACGGCAATATCCAACGGGCTCGAACCGGCATTGATCGTTGGTGTTCCCAAGGCAGTTAAGGCGCCGGTAGAAGTATTTCGGCTGTACATTGATATATTATTGGAATTAACGTTCGTAGCATATACGGACGATCCGTCAGGTGATATTGCCATGCCGCGCGGAGTCGTACCGGCATTGATCGTTGGTGTTCCCAAGGCAGTTAAGGCGCCGGTAGAAGTATTTCGGCTGTACATTGATATATTATTGGAACCACTATTCGCAACATAAACCGATTTGCCGTCCGCAGAGACTACAATACCTATTGGGTTCGTACCGGTATCGATTGTTGGTGCCGTCATAGCCGTCAATAGACCCGTTGAAGGATTTCGATTGTACATCGAAATTTTGTTAGATACATAATTAGCCACATAAACCGACAGGCCGTCAGCTGATATTGTTATCGTCCACGGATCTACATCCGCTGCAACAGTACCTAATGAAGCCAATAGACCCGTACTAGTATTGCGACTATACATAGATACCGTATGCGAATCCTGGTTAGTAACATATACTGATAGACCATCAGGAGAAATTACTACGTCTTGGGGAGCGGTCTGAGCAGCAATAGTCGAAGGCGTCAACGCAGTCAGAGCGCCTGTTGTAATAGAACGACTGTACATACTAACACTACTTGCAAGTGAATTAGCAATGTATGCAGACGTACCATCAGGCGAAATTGCAATCCCGCGAGGATACGTTCCGGCCGCGATTGTTGCCGGCGACAAAGCAACTAATTCGCCCGTAAAGCCAATACTAGGCGCGCTGTCGTTAGTGACATAATACGTTGTCGTATTTTTTGATCCTGTCAAACGAAAATTTTCGGAATCAATTAAATTATAAACGAATGTTCCACCCCTAGTTGCCTTTATACAAAAATTTGTGTCGACAGTCGGCGATGTCGGACATAAGTTAGCATCAAGAGTCGGATACGTACCGTATTTTGCACGATACAAGTTCAAATTCTGCGCAGCGCTTGCCAGATCCGCCTTTATCGATGCCAGATTTGCCTTTTTCATCATGAAACTGTATCCCTCTATGATGATTAGCGCCAGTACTGCTATGACAATGACGACCACTATCAGTTCAACGACAGTGAACCCTTTGCGTGTTCCAATTCGAGATTTCAATAGACTTTTCATGCGTCAAGTTTAACATTAGCGGTATAGACATTTCAAGGAATATGTCAGACTTGACTGAATTGGCTATTATACAGTTCGGCGTAATAGCCCTTGTTCTGCAACAGTTCGGTGTGTTTGCCTTGTTCGACGATATTACCGTCGCGAACTACTAGGATATTATCGGCATTACGAATGGTCGATAGCCGATGGGCGATTACGAAACTGGTACGGCCATGCGACAGTTTGTCCATGGCAGATTGGATCAGCAGTTCGGTTCGCGTATCTACCGAACTGGTTGCTTCGTCCAATATCAACATCGGCGCATCAGCCAAAATCGCCCGCGCAATCGTCAGTAGCTGTTTTTCGCCGGCCGAAATATTATCAGCCGTCTCGCTAATGATAGTGTCATAACCGTCGGGCAGGGTTGTTATCAGATGATGAACGTGAGCAGCCTCGGCGGCGGCAATTATCTGTTTGCGCGTAGCGTTCGGTTTTCCGTAGGCAATATTTTCGGCAATCGTACCCTGGAATAGCCAAGTATCCTGCAACACCATACCGAACATTTGCCTGACATCACGGCGGCTGATTTTGGCGGTATCGACATCATCGATTTTTATCGAACCGCTATCAATGTCATAAAACCGCATCAATAAATTGACGATGGTCGTCTTGCCGGCGCCGGTCGGACCAACGATGGCGATATTTTGTTTGGGTTTGATATGAACCGTCAGACGCTTGATAATCGGACGATCGGATTCATAACCGAAACTGACATTATCCAAATCAACTTTGCCGTTTATTGGCATAGGCGCAGGCAAAGTATCGGCTTCGACTACTTCCTCTTCTTCGGCCAAGAACTTGAACACGCGTTCGGCCGCGGCTGCCATCGACTGCAAAATATTAGCTATATTGGCAACCTGGGAAATCGGCTGGGTGAATTGGTTCATATATTGGATAAAAGCCAAAATATCACCGATACTGACGTTGCCGTTAACCGCTAGCCAACCGCCGGTAATGGCTACGCCGACATAGCCCAAGTTACTAATGAATTGCATTATCGGCATCATCAAGCCCGAAAAGAATTGTGACTTCCAGCCGCTTTCGTACAGTTTCTTATTTATTACATTGAACTGCGCTATCGAGCGCTTTTCGCCATTAAACGTCTTGACGATAGCATGGTTCGAAAACATCTCGTCGATGTGGCCGTCGATTTCGCCCAGGGCGGACTGTTGCTTGTCATAGAATCGCTGCGAGCGCTTCATTATCAGGCCGACCAAAGACACGCTGACAGGCAAGACTAAAATCGCAACGATTGTCATCTGCCAACTGATGCTGATCATCATGCCTAATATACCGATAATCATGACGGCCGAAGAAATCAATTGCGTCATGCTTTGATTCAAGTTCTGGCTGATAGTTTCGACGTCGTTGGTAACGTGGCTGACGATATTGCCTTTTTCGTGACGATCGAAATACCTTAGCGGCAAACGAGCGACCTTTTTAGATATATCACGGCGCAAATTGAACGTGACTCTTTGCGAAACGGAAGTCATCAACCAGCCTTGTAAATAACCGAACAGGGCACTTAGTACGTATATGCCGACCATCCATAAGCCGTAGGAACCGACTTTATCGAAATCTATGCCTTTGGGGCTAAAAATACCTTTGACGATTTCGTCGATCATATAACCAAGTATCTTGGGGCCGACGATAATAAACACAGTGCTGGCGATGGCGCAAATCGCCACGATAATCAGGTAGATCCAATAAGGCTTCAAATAGCTGATGATTTTTTTCATCGTCTTTTTGAAGTGTTTAGGCTTTTCGGACGTGCCGCGGCTCATACCCATTCCTGGCGGACCGCCGAATCTTGCTTTTTGGGAAGGTTTTCTGTTTTCCATGATTATTCGTCCTCCCCAAGTTCCTTGGCCGATAATTGCGACTCGGCGATCTCTTTATATACAGATGAAGTTTTCAACAGTTCTTGATGTTTGCCTATACCGACTATTTTACCCTTATCCAGAACGATTATCTTGTCAGCCTGCATAATAGTGCTTATGCGTTGGGCGACAATTATTAATGTCGCGTCGGCAATTTTATCGTTAAGTTCTTTACGAAGCGCCGCATCGGTCTGGAAGTCCAGCGCCGAGAAACTGTCATCAAACAGATATATCTCTGGTTTTTTTGCCAGCGCTCGGGCGATTGACAAACGCTGTTTTTGGCCGCCGGACAGGTTGCTTCCGGCTTGGGCAACCTCACTATCAATCTTTTTAGCCATAGAGTCGATAAATTCTTTAGCCTGAGCAATTTTTGCCGCCTTATTAATCTCTGACTCATCGGCGTCCGGATTGCCGTATGCGATATTGCTAGCAACAGTACCGGAAAACAGCATGGCTTTTTGCGAAATATAGCCGATATGTTCGCGCAGGTTATGCTGTGATATATCACGGATATCTATCCCATCAACCATAACCGCGCCATCAGTCACATCATACAGGCGCGGTATCAAATTCAAAATTGTAGATTTGCCACTGCCGGTGCTGCCGATAATTGCCGTCGTTTGTCCCGGTTCGGCCGTAAACGAAATCTTTTCTAATACATTATGTTCGGAACCCTCATAACCGAAATTGACGTCTTTGAATTCGACGACGCCCTTGATCTTTTTAGGCAGACGAGCAGGTGATAGCGGGTCTTTGATAACCGGTTCGGTTTTTAGCACTTCGCTGACGCGTCGGAAGGAGACGGCCGCCCTTGGCACCATGATGAAAATCATCGAAATCAACAAAAAGGCCATGATAGTCTGGACTATATATTGCATCAAAGCAAACAGATTACCGACCTGAATATCGCCATTATTAATAGCGTACGAACCGACCCAAACGACAGCCACGGAAGTGAGACCCATAACCAAGGTCATAACCGGTTGCAATAGCATCATGACGCGATTGACAAATATGTTTATCTTGTACGAATTCGTATTAGTTTGATCAAATTTCGCCTCTTGAAGCTCGTCATTATTATAGGCACGAATAACCCTGACTCCGGTAAGCATTTCTTTCATTTGCAAGCTTAATTTATCAACCAACTGTTGGATAATCTTGAATTTCGGAATCACTACGAAAAACATTATTGAAACCATCGTCACGATGACGCCGATGGCGGCATAGACGATCCAGGTCATCGACGGCGCTATGTCATAAGCTCTGACTATCGATCCGATGCCCATAATCGGCGCTAAAAATGCCATTCGCAAAATCATGGCCGTGACCATCTGAATCTGCTGCAGGTCGTTAGTCGCCCTGGTTACTAGCGAAGACGAGGAAAAATTGTTGAATTCGGTCAGTGAAAATTGCTCGACTTTTGTAAAGACCGCTTCGCGAAGCCTTCTGACATAGCCGGTTGAAATCCTGGCAGCCAAAAAACCTATAATCACTGTACAAACGCCACCGAATAGCGTCCAAAGTAACATTACCTGGCCATTTTCCCAGACAGCGTCCATATCCTTTTTAGCGACACCGTCGTTGATAATTTTGCTCATATAATCCGGCAGTGTCAGATTGACATGGGCTTGCCCATATACCAAAACTATCAACAAGACCAACATCAGCAGATAGGGGACGAAATATTTATATAACTGTTTCACGCTGGCAACTATTTCCTTTCGGCAATTTTCGCTGTTTGCCGTATTTTTGCAATGTCTATATTCGAATTCATACTTATCATACTAATAATACTAGACCTAACCAGAATATTCAATCAATTCAGTACTTTAACGATAACATAGTCGG
>CAZEGB010000002.1:0-43638 GCA_964511655.1 uncultured Saccharimonas sp. (SeqCode)
TGCATTAGTTCACCTCGATAATAAAACATTCCATAATAAAAGGGATTTTTTAATAGTCCTTGCACAGTGGACAAATGCAAAGGTTCTCCATTTTTGCCAACCAAGCCAAGAGAAAACATTTTATCCTTGATCTGAGTTAAGGTGTGGTTTCCTTCGGCAAAAAACTCCAATATCTTTTTCATTTTATTAAAGGTTATTTTGTCTGGCTCGATAGTCCGTATTTTTGGCTCATTATAGTAACCCAAAGGAGCTTTTGCCGGTAATTCGCCACGCCTTAACTTTTGTCTAATTCCTCTTAAAATGTTTTCTCTTAAATTGTCGGTGTAATACTTGGCTTGTCCAAAGGCAACGCTTAACATAAATTTACCTTGAGGAGTGGTATCAAACCAAAAGGTCGGGAATTTTAGCGAAGTGATTTTTTGAGTGTCAACTAAATAAATAACTTTGCCACCATCAATACTATTTCTTGCCAAACGATCGGGATTCCATGCTAAAATTCCCGAAGCGTTGCCTTTTTCTATTTCAGAAAGCATTTGATTAAATATTGGTCGGCCCGGCTCCTTTGCTGTGCGACTTTCAAAAAATTCTTTAATGACAAAAAGTGAGTTTTGTTTGGCATAATCTCGGAGTTCTTGGAGCTGGGCCTCAATAGACAAAATTTGTCGTTCTTCGTCTTCTGATGACTTTCGACAATAGATGAAATACTTGATCATTTTTCCCTCCTTATATTTTGTCTATTAAATGCTTTCTGAAATTTACCCCGTATCAACTTGTTGATTTACGGGGTTACACCGACAATTAAAATCTTGCCAATTCGCCCGAAGGGCGATAAAACCGTCGACTCTGAAGTATGATTTCATCATACTTTCTGTGCTCTGCACAGGAACCGCATTATTCGGGACAGAAAGCTGAAAATAGAATTTGAAAAAGAATACAATTTACTCTTGCAACTGCCAGCCGAAGCGCGGGCTTTCAGCCCGCGCGAGGCGGCCCCCAAACAAGTAAATACATTATGGTGGTGTGTTCTCGCCCAAGCTCGAACTATTTTTGAACAAAATGAATGCTAATGTATGCGCCGCCGAAGGCGGCGCTACTTCTCTTGCTGGTTTTTAATAATACTTTTTGCGCCAAAGGCGCAAGCGGGCGTTGGCAAAAAGTTTCCCTCCCCACACCCCTTCCTCTTTTTGCCCGCCCGCAAAGGAGCGAGGAGAAAAGAAAGGAGAACGAAACAAGTTTGGTAATATTGTATATTTTATCTTCCTAATATCGCATCTAGCATTTTCGTTCTGGTAATTATGGCGGAAGGAATTAACCCTGATATTACGGAAACCCACATTATCATTTCTGCGCGGGCGATATAATCTGTTTTGCTTAAAACAAGTGTCGCATCACAAATCGGCAAAGAAAACGGATGCGCACCAAAATACGGAACCAGAATAAAATAGAAAACAGCGCTACCAATTAAGACGCCGATAACCGAATAAACAGCCGATAATATTACATAACTTGAAATAATAATGTACGGCTTTATGCCGATTGCTCTTAAAATTCCGATTTGCTTTCTTTTATTCACAATGTCAACATAAATCACAATAAAAACAGTTACTGCGGCAATTAAAATGCCGACAAAAGTCATCAAAATATTGATGCTTGTAAAACTTTCACCAACTGACTTCATTAGTCCTGCTACCTCTCGCCATGTATAGATGTCTCCATCAACATTTTTGCTCCTTATTTGCGATAGAATAGCTTGTTCATTTTTCGGATCATTAATTTTGATAGTAATGTTACTGGCTTTACCATCTAGCGGCGGCATTATATTTTTAAGGGCTTTCTCGGTAATAAATGCCCGTTCGTCAGACGGCAAAAATTTTGTCTGAAAGACCCCTTTTATAGTAAATTCTTTTGCCGTTCCGTTGGTAATCAAATTTACTTTATCTCCAGCTTTTGCTCCCTTGAACGAGAAAGCATTTTGTTCCACGCCTTCGCCGCCGGCGATTTGTCTGCCAATCAGAATTTGGTCATAGTCATCTTCGTCAAGGTATGCTCCCGTAATTATTTTTTGTGAGACATCGGTCACCTCGGCTTCATTTTTGGGATTAATGGCGAGAATTTGCCAACTCCCTGATATCTCCTTATATTTTAACTGAGCTGGCACATAGGTTTGCGCACTTACACCGGTAATCCCATCAATGGAACGAATATCTGATAATACTTTTTCTTTACTAGTAATAAATTCAATCCCAGCTTTGGGAGCAATATAGAAATTGCCTGTCATAGTATTAATTATTTGATTGTTGGTACCTTCGATAATCCCATTGAATAATGAAGAGATAAAAATCAAATTAACAAAAGCAACAGACATCAGGAACAAAATCAGAAACAGTGTCCATTTGCGGCCTCTTTGCAAATATTTCATTGTTAAATAAAAAGGCAATCTAGCTTGACTTTTCATACTAGCCTCCCATCGGAGAGTTGAATTTTGCGGCTTGCATAGACTAGCTCCTCCGCTTCATGTGTTACCATTACAATCGTAATACCTTCTTTCTCGTTCAGATTTTTAAAAATCTCCAATACGCTTTTTGAGGCAGCGGTGTCCAAATTAGCAGTCGGTTCATCAGCAAATATAATCTTAGGTTTGTTTACCAAAGCGCGGGCAATGGCAACCCGTTGCTGCTCTCCACCAGAAAGTTCAGAGGGAAGACGATTTTCTTTATCCTTAAGGCCGACTTTATCCAATAAAAAATTAGCTCTTTTAATTGCTATTTTAGAAGTACCGATCATCATTGCAGGGAGCATGACATTTTCCAGAGCAGAAAGCTCTGAAATTAAGGCGTACTCTTGAAAAATATAGCCCAATTGGCAAAGTCGCAGATCGGTACGTTTTTTTTCTGATAAATGGCAAGTTTTTTGGCCTTGAATAATCACCTGACCGCTGTTTGGCGAATCGAGTAACGCCATATGGTGTAACAGAGTTGATTTTCCCGATCCGTTTCTGCCCGTTATCATCAAAAATTCCCCTGCTGCCACCTCCACAGATATGCCATCTAGCGCTTTGATGTCACTATTACCTGAGTGATAAATTTTTATCAAATTTTCAACTTTAATTATCGATTCCATAAATTCATTATAAATCAACAATCATGTGAATTGTAGATACTCTGGAAATTTTCTTTCTTTTCTCCTCGCTCCTTTGCGGGCGGGCAAAAAGAGGAAGGGGTGTGGGGAGGGAAACTTTTTGCCAACGCCCGCTTGCGCCTTTGGCGCAAAAAGTATTATTAAAAACCAGCAAGAGAAGTAGCGCCGCCTTCGGCGGCGCATACATTAGCATTCATTTTGTTCAAAAATAGTTCGAGCTTGGGCGAGAACACACCACCATTTTATATTTGTAATATATTCAAAACGGTTATAGTTAATTCTATTGCAATAAAGTTGACAGACCAAATTACATCTTCAAGACGGAAACCAGTATTTCCTGATATATCTATTGGTATAATAGTATTATGTGGAAATGCCCCAAATGCGGCAGGATTTTTGAAAAACAAGGCCAAGTTCATAGTTGTCGCAAAAAACCTCTTGATGAACATTTTATTCATAAAGATTTAGCGAAAACAATATTCGATTCACTCGTAAAAGAAATCAATCAAGTCATAGGCACAGTTGAAATAATTTCAATCCCCTGCTGTATTCATCTTTTCGGCAAAAACGATTTTCTGGCAGCTTTGCCAAAAAAAGATCGCTTAGAAATCAGATTTTCAATGAATCGAATTATAGACAGCCCGCGAATTAGACAGTCGGTTCCATTGTCTAAAAGCAGCTATAAAATTTGTATCGATCTTTACTCCACAAATGAAATCGATGGCAAACTGATAGAATGGATCAAGGAATCTTATCATCTAAAAGACACTGAATGATATAGTGGTAATAAGCCTGATTGAAAATGGGGTATTAGCTCATTCGCCGTACGGCGAAGGCAGAACCATATATTTGGGGTATTAGCTCAGTTGGCTAGAGCGCAGCATTCACATTGCTGAGGTCGGCGGTTCGAGACCGTCATACCCCACCAAAATTATCATATACTTCAATAATCCAATCATTCTGGGTTATTTTATTCTCTCGGCCAACGCCCTCAGTGGGATTATCCCCAATATTGAAAATATTCCGATAGATATCCCAATAAAAGCCTCTGGCAGTGAAAGCGCACTAAACAAGAAAAGCTCTCTCAAGAAAGGAATGCAAAATACAGCAACTAACGATAGTGAGGTAGCCAGTAATATAGTTACCATGGCAATGTTTTCTCGATGCATAATATCCGCTTTCGCTTGACTGCCCGAAATACCTAGAATCAACAAAATATTTGCCACTATCAATATAATAAAAGTAATACCGCGCGCTTTGCCTTCCGGGAAGCCCGAGTCTAAAAATATCTTGTAAGATATTAGCACTACTATCGCCACGAACAGACCTTTTAGCACGCTGCCGGTGACCATATTTCTAGAAAAGATTGGGTCGGTCAACTTTCGGGGCCGGCGTTTCATTATGTCAGAACTTTCTTTTTCGTTCTCAAATATTATCGTGCAGCTGGGATCGATAATAAATTCCAAGAAAACGATGTGCGCCGGTATTAACATTATTGGCCATTTGAAAAGGGCCGGTATCAAGGAAAGAGCAGCAATCGGAATATGAATTGAAATGATATAAGACATCGCTTTACGTAAATTATCATAAATCCTGCGTCCCAACCGAACACCTTTCACAATCGACGCGAAATTATCATCCAGTAGCACGATACTGGCAGCCTCCCTAGCTACGTCCGTGCCCCTTTTGCCCATCGCAATACCAACGTGCGCAGCCTTTAAAGCCGGGGCATCATTGACGCCGTCTCCGGTCATCGCAACGACTTCGCCCATTCTCTTCAAAGTTTTAACTATCGTAAGTTTATTTGCCGGAGTGACACGGCTAAACACACAAACGCTCTTGATTACTTTCTGTTTTTCCGCGTCAGACAATCGTTCGAATTCTTCACCGGTCATAACAATATCTGAGTCCAAGCCGATTTTTTCGGCAATACTTTTAGCAGTCTCGGGATAATCACCGGTTATCATTACTACCCTGATACCCGCCTGCCTACATATCTGTACTGCCTTAGGAACTTCTTTCCTAATTGGATCAGCCAGTCCCACTAGACCAAGGAAGGTAAAATCATGGTTTTGGCGCTCATCGGGAATCGCATCTTGTGGTTTACCGCTGGCAACCGCAATCACCCTCAACCCAGCCGAAGCAAGTTTATTAACACCCTCCTTGGCTTTGGCTCTAGCCAAGTCGTCAAGACCGCATAGTTCAAATACCGCCTCGGGCGCACCTTTCATAGCAACCCGACATAACTTGTTGTTATTCCCCCAAACGTTGACGACCGACAAAGAACCGTCTTCAAGCGGATACTCTTTGATGATATTTTGGTGTTCGTATATTTTTTCCAAGCTTTCGTAAACTTTTTCACCGGCGATAATGAAAGCTTCTTCCATCGGGTCAAACGGATTTTTTTGCGATGCCAGAACACCATATTTAATCAACTCGCCGGCTTTTTCATAATTAGATTCGTATTCTATACCAGACGAATCTATAGCGGCGATTATTTCCATTTTATTTTCCGTAAGAGTGCCTGTCTTGTCTACGCAAAGAACAGTCGCGCTGCCTAATGTTTCGATGGTATGGGCCCGCCGGGTCAGTATATTATTTTTTGCCAACCTCCATGCACCAAGTGTCAGGAATATCGTCAGAACTATAGGAAATTCTTCCGGCAAAATCGCAATCGCAAGAGTCAGCCCAGCAAGCAACCCTTGCAAAAAATCTCCCCTGCCTATCCAAAATATAAAGACTAACATTACTGATGCACATATCGCTAAGGATGCAACAAATTTTATTACTTTATTGACCTCCTTTTGTAATAATGTTTTTTCAGTCTCGATACCCTTTAGCGAAACTCCAATTTTACCGATTTCAGTCAACTGGCCGATGGCGGTGACTTCGGCAACACCGTGCCCTTTTACGACCAAAGTTCCAGAAAATACCGAGTTTGTCCTGAAATCTTTGATATTGCGAGTGTGTTTATTAACTGCGACTGATTCGCCCGTAAGCAATGATTCGTCGATATTCAAATTTTCGGCTGATATAAGTTTTGCATCCGCCGGCACACGGCTACCTTCTGAAAGAATGACGATATCGCCCACTACTAATTCCCGGCCGGGAATAGTTAATCTCTTTCCATCTCTGATAACATCACAGATCGGGCTGGATAGATTTCTAAGCGCTTCGAGTGATTTTTCTGTTTTTGTTTCTTGGTATAATTCGATTGCGATTATTCCAAAAAACGAAAGTAGTAGCAGGAATGCCTCGTTTTTATCCCCCAATATAAAATAAATACCGACCGTGGCCAACAATAAGAATATCATCGGTTCGGTGGCAAGACCGTATATGATTTTTAATATATTCTTTTTGTTTTTGTCGGGTAATTCGTTATAGCCGTATCGCCGCTGCCTGGCAGCTGCTTCCTCTGCAGAAAGGCCCTTGATTTGATTAATGTCCATTTTCTAATTTTATCATTCAAAACCAGTGCGTGCCGGTTAATAATTTTGATTGGCATCGATATTTATTTGGCCACGATAGAATTTTGCGGCATATTCCGGTGCAATCGGATTAATTATTACGCCGGTACCAAGCTCTAAACCGGCCCACACGTTCGGGCGAGGCGCTATTTTGATATGCATATGATAATCTTCGTTATTGACTGCGTTCTCGACAAAATAATTATAGGCGATTCCGAAACTATCCAGTTTATCTAGAACGATTTTAAACGCTATCGCAATCGATTCTTTTTCTTTGCGCGTAAGCTCGTCAATGGCCCTTATGTGTCGCTTCGGAATCAGCCAAACACCGTACGGCGAATCGCTGGCATAGGGTGATAAGGCAAAAAAATTCTCGTCCTCCCAAATAACTCTTGGTTTATCGGTTTCTTTTCTGATGATGTCGCAATAAGGACAGGTCACTTTTTCTAGGCGGTATTTATTATATTCCCTTGCCTCGTTTTCGATTTTTTTCGGTAAAAGCGGAAGAGCGTAAACTTGGGAATGTGTGTGGTTAATTGATTCGCCAGCCTTCCCTCCCTCGTTTTTGAAAATAATTACATGTTTTATACCGTCCATATTCCTAAGAGTTAAGAACCTGTCGATATAAGCATTGAAAACACGCACTATGTGATTGACTGAAAAATCATTTATATCCAGGCCGTGTTTTCGCGTCTCGATAATTATCTCAGTTTGACCGTATGCGTTTGGGTTATCGCTGTTCAAGGCTGAAAATTTATTTAACACCGAAACGATTTCCCAATTGCCATCATCGTTATTATCCAAATAAGTTATTTTCTCGTCATGAAAATCTTTCGGACAAAAATGACAAACGCTAGAACATTCAGCCGCAACTCGCTTCATTTCTATGGGCCTTTTCGACCTGCATGGGGCGATAATCACGTATTCGTCCCTGAAGTAATCCTTACGAATTTCCGATCTACTCATCCCGTTAGAACCTGTCTACATAAAATTAAGTGATCGCTTAAAAATTTCGAGATTAATTTTTTGCTAGTTCTAACGGGACTCATTAACACTAATGATAGAGCACATGCTTAAATATTGAAAGCTGTCTGACTTTTCGCCTTTTCATAAACATGGATTATTTTCCCCAGGTTATAACTTGCCGAAAATTTGATCGACGAGTCGTGGGCGTTTTCGCTAAATTTTTGCCTCAATTGATTGTCGTTAATCAACTTTTCCAATTTTTTTTCAAAATCATTCAAGTCTTTGGCGAGCAAACCGTTGACTCCGTCCTGCACTACGTCTCTGACGCCGACAGAGTCCATACCTAGAAGCGGAGCGCCGCAAAAAGCCGCTTCAGTAAAAGTAAGAGACAGCGTTTCGCTGGTGCTAGCGGATACAAATAAATCGCAATGCTTGTAAAGTGCAGCTAGGTCTGGGTCTTTCGGTTTGCCTAATATTATTACATTTGACGGAATCGTTTTCTTAGAAACGGTCAGGTAATCTCCCGGACCAGCTACGGCCAATTTAAAATTAGGATATTTTCGACCGATTTTAGCGGCAGCTTCCAACAGAGCGTCGATATTCTTTTCCTTCGCTACTCTACCGACATATAGGGCAAAAAAGTCCGCCTCCTCTACTCCGATCTGTTTTCTAATTAATGGATTATCGGACGATTCAAGACGCGATTCATCAAAACCTACTGGTATAACTTCGGCATTGGCGGTCGGATTTATTTTAATTATTCCATCCTTGACATCATTAGTAGACCCCAACACCGCATAGGCTTCGCCATAAAGTTTCTTGAGTCGTCTATACATATATATTCTGGCAATTCCGCGAAACAAAATCGTGTAATAATCAATGTAGGTAAGATACTGGGTATGGTTGGTGAAAATAATCGGACATCCGCTTCGAATGCCGATTTTTTTAGCCAAGCCGTAAACTCCGACCGGGTGATGCAGGTGAACGACATCAAATTTAACGTCCTTTATGTCGTCCGGTATAAACGAGTTTAAAGAGAGAGGGTACAGTTTCGAAAAAGGATTGTATATCGAGGCGATACGTATATCGTGTTTGCAAAAGCGCTTGTTCCCGTTTTTCGGGCTTATTACATACACGTCATGACCTTTGACTTCAAGTCCTCTAGCCAGACTTTGGATATGCATAGATACCCCGTTTACCGTCGGCAAAAAGGTTGAACTTACGATGGCGATTTTCATTTGATACCCCGCCCGCCAAAGATTTGGCTTTAGTTTATTTTGCGAACTCTATAGCGCGAGTTTCGCGGATGACATTCACTTTGATTGTACCCGGATATTGCATTGTGCTTTCAATCTTGACGGCAATATCACGCGCTAGCTTAATCGCGCTTAGGTCATCGATATCCTTAGGGCTGACAATGACGCGAACTTCACGACCGGCACTGATAGCATACGCCTTGTCTATACCCTTGAAACTAAGGGCGATATTTTCAAGATCACGCATTCGCTCGACAAAATTCTCGGCACTAATGTTTCGAGCACCGGGTCGAGCCGTCGATAACGAGTCGCAAACACGAACTATCAATGCTTCGGGCGATGTGGCTTCAATATCATCATGATGAGCCTCAATAGCATGAGCGATTTCTTCGGACATGCCATATTTGCGCGCCAGTTCGGCTGCAATATGATGATGCTTGCCTTCCATCTTGTGCGTTATCGCCTTGCCGGTATCGTGCAATAACGTCGCAATTTTCGTAACGCGGACGTCGGCGCCGATTTCTTCGGCGATCAACCCAGCCAAATGCGCCATTTCGACACTGTGCATCAGCACGTTCTGGCCATAACTTGTGCGAAACTTCAATTCGCCCAGCAAGCGCAGCATCTCTTTTGGAATGCCGACGACGCCGACCTCTCGAGCAGCATCTTCACCCGCCCTATTAATCTCTTTATTGATTTCGTTCTCGGCCTTGGCAACGACTTCCTCGATTCGACCGGGGTGGATTCGTCCATCTTTCATCAATAATTCCAAACTCATGCGAGCAACCTGACGACGAACCGGGTCAAAGGAACTGAGAATTATCATACCCGGCGTGTCGTCAACCAATATATCGACGCCGGTAGCGCGTTGCAAAGCTTGGATATTCCTACCCTCTTTGCCAATAATCCTTCCTTTCATTTCTTCGTCCTGTAATTTGACGGCGGTCACGGTGCGTTCAGCGGTTACTTCCGAAGACATACGTTCCATAGCGGTAACAAGAATAGTCTGGGCGATTTCCTCGGCATCCTCTTTGGCGTCATTCTGAAGTTTGTTAACCAGACCGATCAAATCATGTTTAATGTCGCGCTCGGTCATTTCCATCAGCTTCTGCGCAGCATCTGCTTTGCTCAATTTAGCAATTTTCTCAAGCTTGTCTTGCTGTTTGGTACGGATGTCTCGAATCTCATTCTTCAAATCTTCTACATCTCTCTCTTCACCGCGCAGTTTCTCGGAACGTTTATCGAGCTCGTCGATTTTCTTATCAAGAGTCGTTTCGCGCTCAGCCAATCTGTCTTCGGTCTTTTTCCACTCTTTACGGCGTTCATTCTCAAGCCTCAAGGCTTCATCTTTCGCCTTCAGCAGGATATCGCTGGCTTTGGTTTTTGCAGCCGCAATTTCTTTTTCTAATTTTGATTTACTGGAAGTTTGAAGACGTTTTTCATAGACTACAGTACCGCCAACTCCAACAAATGCCCCAATTACTACGGCAATAATACTCTCTAACATGTTTTATCCTTTCCTCGCCACGACCTCTGAAATTCGCTACTATTACGGACGTATTCGTATAAAAATCAGTTAGTCAATGGTATCGGTTTCAAAAATTATTCAGAGTCCAAAAATGGACTATATACATAGTAACCTTTTTTATACCGCAGGCGCAAGCAACCAAGTAATATTTTTGATTTATTTTTTCGGAATCGTAATATTTGCCTCACCGCCATAATACGGCAGGACAACTATTTCGTTCATCCCATCACTCAGTTTGGCAAGCGCCTCATCACGCCAATTATCACCGCGTCCGCCCACGATCGGAATATTATTCGCATCAGCCAGCGTATTCATTACAGTAATGCCTATACGAAGTCCCGTAAAACTACCCGGACCTTGAAAAACACCTATGGCCGTGATATCAGACCAGGTTTTGCCATATTCTTGAAGAGTTCCATGAAGATATTTGAGCAAATGCTTCGCCAAAGTCCTGTCTGCTTGCCATTCCTTATCCTGGCGCCAATCACCATCGATAATAGTAACTTTGCAATTTTGAGTACTGGTATCGAGCAATAGTATCATCCTATTAGTTTTTCCTCTATTTTCTTACAAATTTTTCCTCCGGCATTCAAAGACACTTTTCGCGCCGTATCAGACTTAGCCGTAACTCGAATTGACAGCCGGTCACTTGGCAAAATACCTTTCACGACTTCAGACCACTCGATAACAGTCACCGTTTTCGAATCGGCAATAGTCTCTCCAAGTTCATTGGTCATTATCCCAGGCTCGTTTAGCCGATAAAAATCATAGTGAGCCAGCGTAATATTATCGCGACCATTGTATAATTTGCTGATAGTAAAACTGGGGCTTTGAACGTTTTCGTCTACCCCCAATCCGATAGCAATACCCTTTGCCAAGGTTGTTTTCCCTGATCCGACATCACCAATTAACTCGATGACTTCGCCGCCGTTAAGCATACGGCCGATAGTAACACCAAGCGCAACCATGTTTTCTTCATTTTTTACCTCTAAAATCATTACAAAATATTATATCATCTGGCGTTTTTTAAATCCGTAGATTACAATAGGCACAAGCAGTATGCGTATTCCCGATGTTACAATGGAAAAATTGCTTTTACGCAGTGGTGTGGCTACTGCAGAGCAAGTCGACGCCCTTAAAACGGAAGGGGCTAGTTCGAAACGCTCTATCCAAGAAGTAGCCTTTCAAAACGAAATAATCGATGAAAAAACCACTGCCAAGGCATTTGCGGAGTATGCCCAAATTCCTTACGTCGAACTCGACGCACACGAGATACCTTCAGACGTGCTGACTAAGATTCCCGAACACATTGCCCGCCAATACAATGCGATTCTATTCAAGATTGATTCGGACGGTACGTGCCATTTGGCGATGGATGACCCGGACGACGTCCAAGCCGTCAACTTTCTCGAAAAAGAACTTGGCAACAACACCAAGATTTATATAGCAACTCACTCTAATATCATTGATTCCCTGGAGGCATACCGAGGAGACGTCGACCAAGAGTTAAACGATGTCATCGACATCCAACGCGCCGACAACACCGAGAACGAAAAAGTCAACGAACAGGACTTTGCCGATAATTCACCCGTAGCCCAAACTATTAAGTTGTTACTTGAGTACGCTATTCGTTCTCATGCCAGCGACGTTCACATCGAACCGCGCGAAGGTTTCGTCCAAATCCGCTACCGAATTGACGGCGTACTTAAAGAAGTAAACCGTTTGCCAAGCAATGTCTTGAACGCTCTTGTCAGTCGTATAAAAATTCTAAGCAATCTCAAAATCGATGAACGCCGCATCCCCCAAGACGGACGCTTCAAAATTAAGGTCGGCGGCAAACAATTCGCCCTTCGCGTCAGCACGCTTCCGGTTTCTGACGGCGAAAAAGTCGTGATTCGTATTTTGGACGAATCGAACGAAGCTGTATCGCTAGAGGATTTGGGATATTGGGGCAAATCACTGGAATCGATGAACTCATCTTTGACCGAAGCTAACGGCATGATTTTAATCACCGGTCCGACCGGTAGCGGTAAGTCGACCAGTTTATTCAGCGCGCTTACGATCCTAAACACCCCGGATGTAAATATTTCTACCGTAGAAGATCCGGTTGAGTATAAGATACCGGGCGTCAATCAAACCCAGACTAACGTCAAGGCCGGTATGACCTTCGCCAACGGTCTCAGGGCACTTCTTCGCCAAGACCCAAATATTATTATGATCGGTGAAATTCGCGACAGTGAAACTGCCGACTTGGGCGTTCAAGCTGCGTTGACGGGCCATTTGGTTTTTAGCACGCTTCACACCAATGACGCTGCGACCTGCTTGCCGCGACTTTTGGATATGGGCATCGAGCCGTTTCTTATTGCTAGTATCGTACGAGTAGTCGTAGGTCAGAGGCTTGTACGCAAACTGCGACACGAGACCCGTCAAAGCTATGTACCAACCGAGGAAGAAAAACAGATGGTCGTACGCATGTTCGACCTAAGACCTGGCCAAGATTTCAAATACATTCACGAGCTTGAAAAACGAGCCGCGGCCGAAGGAGTAGGCGGAGACACCCCGCTCAGTACCGATGAGCACGGTATTAAAACATTATGGCGCAACGACACAAACGACAACGGCAATGGCGCATTAAGCGGCTACAAAGGGCGCGTAGGTATTTACGAAGTATTAACCAATTCGGTTACTATCCAAAAATTAATTGTCAGCAACGCGACAAGTAATGATATTCGCGAGAAAGCAATCGAAGAGGGTATGGTCACGATGCAGGTCGACGGCTTAGTAAAGGCTCTCCGGGGCGAAACAACAATACAAGAAGTAACAAGGGTAACGAAGGAATAGTATGGCGACATTTTCCTACGTTGCAGTTGACGATAAGAAATCGCCGGTTAACGGAACGATCGAACAACTTGATCGAGCCAGCGCTATCGACGCCTTGGTAAAACAAGGCCTGCGCCCAATCAGTATCAAAGAAGTAAAATCAAAACAATCCAACAGCTTCGTTAGTAACGTGGCCAAAGGCAAAGTGAAAACCGACCAGCTAGTTATGTTCACTCGCCAGTTAAGTACAATGGTCGGCGCCGGTGTGCCTCTGTTGCGCGCCCTTAGTGCCCTTTCTGAACACGTAGCCGACAGCCCTATGTTAAAGCAGATATTAAACGGTGTCATAAGCGATGTCGAAGCCGGTTCGTCGCTTGGCGACGCATTAGCAAAGTATCCCAGCACCTTCAATGACATATACGTTAACATGGTCCGGGCTGGTGAAGCCGCCGGAATTCTTGACGACATCTTGGCGCGTCTGGCACTTCAGCAGGAAAAAAGCACGGCAATGCGTAAAAAAATCAAGAGCTCCATGTCGTACCCAGTTGTACTCATGGGGATAACTGTACTGGCGTTTTTCGGGCTGATGTTCTTCGTAGTACCTCAAATCGGCAAGGTCCTAACCGACCTTGGCGGAGCAGATGCGAAGCTGCCGGGTCTTACTTTGGTTATGTTGGGTCTGAGTAATTTTATAATCGAATATTGGTATTTGGTTTTTTCGGTAATCGGTGGGCTAGTCTTCGCAGTATTGCGTTATATAAAAACACCGGTAGGCAAACGCCAGTTCCATTATCTATTATTAAAGACACCTCTCGTCAAAGTTATAGTCATGAAGATAGCTGTAGCCCATTTCGCGCGCACGTTCTCGGCCTTGACCGAAGCCGGCGTCGCAGTGCTTGAGGCCCTACACGTCACTTCAAGATCGGTCGGTAACGTAATATACGAAAAGGCGTTAGTCGAAGCGGCCGAAGAAGTAAAGCTTGGTAAAAGCCTGTCCGCCGTGATTGAATCCAAAAAAATATTCCCGCCAATCGTAGCGCAAATGCTCTTGGTCGGTGAAGAAACTGGTCAGACAGACAAAGTTTTGGTAAAAATTGCTGATTTTTATGAAGAGGAAGTCGACGTCGCCATCTCTAGTCTTAGCTCGATCATCGAGCCCCTTATGATTGTGATTATGGGTGGCATGGTAGGCCTAATCGCTGCCAGCGTCATGCTACCGATTGCAGGCCTTGCTCAGAGCATCAAAGGTTAGTGGTTACATTTCAAACTTGCTCATGCTATAATGAGTCCGTAATCCGCTAGTGGGCATCATGAAGAAACAACTATTCTACAAAGACAAACCAATCGTTGGCCTTGATATCAGTAACACTGGTGTTAAGGTTATGGCTGTAGATAATAGAAGGTGTCTCGTGCTTGGCTATGGTTCGCTTGATTTGGAACCTATCAAGGTCAAAGAATCTCTTGAGAGTGATAACAAATACTTAGCCGAGAGCGTCCAGACTCTCATGAAAGAAAAACTGATTGGCATCCTTCCCAGTAATCACGCGGTACTTAGTATACCTACGGCCCGAAGCTATTCCAGAACTTTCACTTTGCCGGTAAATATCGAGAAATCACTCAAAGACGCCGTCGAGCTCGAAGTCGATCAATACATACCGATTCCGGCTTCGACATTATACATTGATTACAGGGTTATCGAACGAAACAAGAAAGAAATTACTGTCCTTATGAGCGCAGTCGCTCGCAATCTGGTCGACAGGTGCGTTGCTGCCGCTGAAAGCGCCGGATTAATAGTCAGCCTGGTTGAACCAGGCATGAATTCCGTCGCTCGTCTACTCACAAGCACGGAAGACGGCAACCTGCCCAGTGTGATCGTCGACATCGGCCCCGCTAGTACCGATATCGCAGTCTTAGACAACTGTACGATTCGCGTAACAAGCGGCGTGACCGTTGGCGGAAATACCTTCACTCTCGATATCGCCAGAATACTAGATGTTACGCTCGAAAATGCTCACCAATTAAAAGTGCTTAACGGCCTTAGTGCCGGACCTCGCCAAGAAAAGGTCAAAAGTGCTATAGAGCCAAGTCTCAAACAGATAATCACCGAAACCCGTAAAGTAATGCGCTATTACAATGAACGCATCAGTGACGAAAGAAAATTAGAGCAATTATTAATCGTCGGCAGTGGCAGTAATATGCCCGGCATAGGTGAATACTTTACGAACGAATTGATAATGCCAGCCCGAGTCGCTAGCCCATGGCAAAAACTCGATTTTGGTAAATTACCCGAACCGGCCAGGCAATTTCGCTCAAGATACATTACCGTAGCCGGACTAGCCAGTATCACTCCAGGGGGTATTTGGGAATGATAAACTTATTACCCATTGAAACAAAAAAACAGCTGCGCGCTGCTCGAACTAATGTTATGTTGGCAAATTTTTTGATAATCACGAGCTTTGCGGCCGGTTTTTTGATGTTAGCTTTTGCAGCAACCTATCTCTTTCTGTTAAACCAAAAGGACGTCGCAACCAAACAGTCCAAAACGACCCAGCAGACTTCGATAAACTTCCAAGCAAACGCCCTGCCTACCGCAGGCAATATTCTCAGTCAACAAACACTTTACAGCAACATCGTATTAGGTATCGCTAACATGATACCGTCAGGAGTCATATTAGACAAACTGCCTTTAGACGAAAGTACCTTAGGAACTGCTATTACGCTCCAGTTTTATGCAAGCTCAACTGAAAAAGCCAATCTTTTAAAACAAGCTGTCCAAGCGTCACCGTTGTTTTCGAGCGTGTCTATCCAACCGACGATAGTAGGCGGTTCAAGCGCTCCTTCCGAATATCCAATCGCCATTAGTATCAGTGCCACAATAAATAGCCAAAAGGGACTATCGCTATGAAAAGTACCGGTATCAAAGCAACTTCTCTGCGCACAATTATGCTTATTACTGCATTTTTGCTCATCGGCATATCAGCGGCCGTCCTGTATTACGGCCAAGATCTCATCAATAAGTTAGCAACGGAGGTGCATAATATATCCCCCGCATCAGAGTTAAGCTCAAACAGCGCCGCAATTAACAAGGCGAATTACGCCGTGGCTTTGAGCCAAAATTACCAAAGTCAGATCCCAAAGGATCTTAGTAAATACGCAGCGAGCGCGGGCGTAACAATCGAGAACATTAACTTTGCCGCTTCAGGCACTACCCCTACGTCAGACTTGCCCACCGATGGTCTCACCGTCAAATACGCCAAAATAACTCTTGCAAATCCGGTAAAGTTCACAAGCCTTATGAAGTTTATTAAGTCAATTGAGAATAACTTGCCAGTCATGAAGATTACAAAGCTTAACATCAGCCGCATTCAGGCTTCAAAAGATTCGGTCAACGTAGAACCCTTAATGATAGAAGAGTATGTAAGGTAAAATATGAGCAACAAACTTTCATTCCACCCGATAAAATCCATCGCCAGGTCTATCAGAAAATTCAATATTACATTGTTTATCGTAATTAATTCAGCCGTATTAATTTACGCTGTCTGGTCATTGAGTATGATTCTTAACCCCCCCAGTTCAAATAGCAACGATTCGTCGACGCCAACCAATCAAGCGATAATTAATCGTCTTAACCAGATGACTATGAGTTCAGCAAGCTCCGAGAGCGTAAGTTTACCGTCCAACAGAATAAACCCATTTTCCGAATAGTTGGCGATAACCGGTAAAACGCTTATACTAATATTATGTTACTAATGGGTTCGAAATTAATCGAAACACCCGTCATGGGTCTTCAAACCGGTACGAAGTTGGCTTCAACAAAGGCTCCCGTCATCGATCCCAGTAATCTTAGAGTTGTCGCCTATGAACTAAATGGTCCCCTACTGTCGGAAAAGCCTTCTTTTATACGCATTGCTGATGTCAGAGAACTAGGTGAGGCCGGTATGATAGTCGACAGCAGCGACGAGTTTGTCGGAACCAAGGACGTTATAGCAATCCAAAAAGTATACGAACTGGGTTTCAAGCTTGTCGGCTTGAACGTTATTGACGAAGCCGGGCATAAATTAGGTAGGGTTAATAATTATAGCCTTGACTCGGACAGTTTTGTTATCCAACATCTGTATGTCAACCGCGGAGTATTTAAAAGTATTTCCGAGACCGGGCTAATGATACACCGTTCACAAATCGTCGAAATAAACAATCACAGTATCGTCGTTCGGACAACTGCCAAAAAATTAGATCCGATAATCAAACCTGATAAATTATCATATATCAACCCCTTCAGGTCACCAGCGCCGCAAACCGATAACAGGAATGTAAAATAATCAGCGCCCATCGAACCAGTACTTTCGATTAATCAAGCGCATTCTTGATGTCGTCGTACCTAAAGCCCAATCTCGCAAGATAACTGATAAACTTATTTTTGTCCGAGTAATTGGCGCGTTTTTTTAGAATAATTTTATTCAGTTCCTCAGTGTCGTTTCGTCCGCTTTCACTAATAACCCGCTCGATAATTTCGCTTTCAACACCTTTTAACAACAACTCGTTTTTTAACTTCCTTAGGCTAGTCCCCTTTTTCAATGAGCGGTTTTCGACCCAATAGCGTGTAAATTTTTCATCATCAATAAATTCTTTCTCAATCAGCCTTTCAAGTACGCGATTTTTCAACTCGATTGATAATCCGGGCTTCATATCGCCTTTAGCGTTTCGAACCGGCCTGGTTTTTTTATACAAATACTCACTAACTTCCCTGAGACTACGCGGACGTACCAAGCAATAATCCAAAGACCTAGCGTAAATCTTGCCGAAATCGCTTTCCTGTCTTAGGGCGGCTATTTCATCGGCACTATAATCTTGACCGACCTTAATCCCCAAATCGACCAGCTGGCTGATATTCAGGCTGAGTTCATACTTGCCATCGATAGAGACGTTTACGCGGTTCTTGTCTTTTGCCTGGACCGAGATAGCCGTAACTTTCATCTCAGCCATCCAGGCAAATCTTTAGTAGTTCGGGAAATTCCCGTGTTTTCATTTCCTTCAATCTAAAGTGGCCGTAATTAATAAACTCGTGATAGCGCAGATTATCCGCTTTTTGACGCAGGTATTCCAAAGACGATTGGATTACCGCTTTGTCGTTTGTGGAATATAAGATATCAATACCTTTTTTACTTTGATTGGTTATGTCCGACCTAAGCGAAAAATCAAATAAGGGTGAGTATTCTTTTTCGACGTCCAACCAAGGAGCAACCAGCACGACTTTACCAACAATTTTACCAGGGTTGTCATTTAGCCATCGAATCAAAAAACCACCACCCAGACTATGGCCTACAAGCAACGTTTCTTCGTCAGGAACAAACCTTTCAAACTCGGTCTTCCAAGCATAATAATCAGGCGCAAATGGACGCGGCATTTCCGGAGTTTGGGCCAATATATCGCGTGCTATCAACTGTTGTTGCAGCCATGGCAACCAATTAGAGTTGCTTGAGCTGTCTTCTCTGTTGACGTCATAGTATTTTTCCTTTGACATCATGCCATGTACAATGATAGCTCGCTTCATTTTCTACTGTATCTCTTCGGCTACTTTCGTGCGGACTTTGGCGTCGATTTCAGCCATGGTTTTTGGATTCTGTTTCAAAAATTCTTTACTTGCCTCTCGACCCTGACCAATCTTGTTTTCGCCGTAATCAAACCAGGCGCCAGATTTGCCGACAATACCGTGCAAAACAGCCAGATCTAGCACGTCACCGGTTTTGCTGATACCTTCGTTGTACATGATATCGAATTCAGCCACGCGAAACGGCGGAGCGATTTTGTTCTTAACGACTTTGACTTTAGTGCGGCTGCCGATTATTTCTTCGCCGGATTTGATTTGACCGGTTCGGCGAATATCAAGCCGGATTGACGCATAGAACTTCAAAGCATTGCCGCCGGTAGTCGTCTCTGGGTTGCCGAACATGACACCTATTTTCATGCGGATCTGATTAATAAATATGACCGTAGTTTTGCTTTTATTGATGATACCGGTCAATTTACGTAAGGCCTGACTCATCAACCGAGCTTGGAGCCCCATGTGGCTATCGCCCATCTCGCCGTCAATTTCTGCTTGCGGTACTAATGCCGCGACCGAGTCGACTACGACGACATCAACGGCATTGGACCTGACGAGTGTCTCACAAATCTCCAAAGCCTGCTCGCCGTTATCGGGTTGTGAAACGAGCAGATTGTCGGTATCGACACCGAGTTTGCGCGCATAAGCCGGATCAAGCGCATGTTCTGCATCAATAAAGGCAGCCGTACCGCCGTTTTTCTGTATCTCGGCAATCGCATGCAGAGCCAGTGTCGTTTTTCCCGACGACTCTGGCCCGTAGATTTCAATGATACGCCCTTTGGGATAACCTCCGCCAAGCGCCAAGTCAAGCGATAAGGAACCGCTACTGAAAAGCTCGACTTTGACCGTCTTTGTGTCACCCAGGCGCCGGATTGCTCCATCGCCAAACTGTTTGTTGATTTGCTCTTGAGCTAGCCCCAGAGCTTTTAATTTGCCTTCAATTGCCGTGGGCTTTTCGCCAAGTTCCGACTTTTCAACCTTTTTTGCCGTCATAAAATACCTCTCCTATATATCTATTAATTATACTTTGATAAGTCATAATTTGCTATAATGTACCTATAATGACAAAACGAGACGCCGGTTTTACCGTAATTGAGTTGATATTTGTTGTCGTCATATTCGGCCTAGCCAGCATATTCTTCTTTACGCAAAAACATAATCTGGAAGTCGTCGCTCGCGACAATGTCAAAAAAACCGCCATTAATGCCATGTACTATAGTCTGGAAGAGGTATATTTTCCTGCTAATAAATATTACCCGCAGACTATCAATAGCGATGTGCTGCGTGCTGTCGATCCGGCATTGTTTACTGATCCAAACGGAATATTAATCAACAACGCTGGCAGCATATACACATATTCCCCGACAAATTGTAATAATGACAAATGCACAGGGTATACCCTCAAAGCCACTCTCGAAAACGAGGCCGAGTACGTAAAGTACAGCAAGAACGACTAGCTCTATCTTCTGTGCGGAGTATGGTTTTGAAAGTTTTCAATCGTCTCGTCAAATATAACCATGTATTTCCTAGGGTTAGCAGCGTTTTCAAACTTATAGACCGCTCCATAACCTTCAATTGTCAGTTGGATTGAACCGTAATCGAATATCTGTTGGATAATTCCGTTCTGACTATAGCTGACATCTTCGATATTCGCCAAGCCAACTATCTGTTCTCGCTCTGAAAAAAGAGCCGTTTTGATCTGCTGGACAATATTGTTATTTGTCAAATACAACACGTTGTTCATATATACGTGATATATGACATACATACCAATAGTAACCGCTCCAATAAACATTACGACTGGGAGCAGTATTGTAATCGGACTAGCCAATAGACCTGTCAGCCGTAATGAACTTGCAACCAAGTCATAGTTAAACAGCACGACCAATGCCAAAGTTATCAAAAAAACACCTATAGACAGCGGCCCAAACATACCAATCGGGTGACGATAAACGACGGCAACGATATATTCGTCGCTGGCAATACTCACTCTAGGATATTGCAGCCTGGACTGCTTGTGCCGTTTTCTGATTTCGTTTAAATCGACAGATTTCCCCGATGAGATTGATTGATCATAGGCCGTATCATCGGTCTGAATATTTACTTTGTCATGTTCCGGCGGGTGAGAATACAAAGGCTTGCCTTCGGCATCATACGCAACAGGATGATTATAATCCGGTTGCGTCTTTTGGTCCGATTCCATGAGCTAATTATACCAGTTTCTGTTGGGTTTCGTTTGCGCCATGCGATCTGCCGACATGTTTGAAAGCCTTGGTCGTTACGCGGCGACCGCGCGGCGTACGCTCGATAAAACCGATTTGCAATAAATATGGCTCATAAAAGTCTTCAATTGTCGTAGTCTCGTCACCGGTCAAAGCAGAAATCGTGTTTAGACCTACCGGGTTAGTCCCATAATTGTCGATAATACTTATGAGCAGATTTCGATCACCCGGGTCTAGCCCAAGTTCGTCAATCTCAAGCAGCTCCAACGCAGCCTTGGTAGTCGGCACATCGATTATGCCGTCGCCGTTTACGTCCGCGTAATCGCGGACCCGCTTTAATAGGCGGTTTGCAATCCGCGGCGTCAGACGGGCACGAGTAGATAAAATCTCGGCAGCCTTCGAATCGATTTTGCTGTCCAAAATATTGGAGGCACGCTCAATTATTCGCGCAATCTCACCGGACGTATAAAAATCAAGTCTGTGTATCAATCCGAAACGATCGCGCAGCGGTGCTGCCAACGCCCCAGTCCTGGTCGTTGCACCAATGACCGTGAACTTAGGCAGATCCAGCCTGACACTGCGGGCGGCCGGCCCTTTGCCAATCATGATGTCCAATTTGAAGTCTTCCATGGCGCTATACAGCACTTCTTCGACGGCCCGTCCCAAACGATGAATCTCATCGATAAACAATACATCTCCGTCAGCCAGATTCGTCAGAATGCTAGCCAAATCGCCCGCCCGTTCGATAGCCGATCCAGCCGTAATCCGAATATTTGTACCCATTTCATTGGCAATAACCGTCGCCATAGTAGTCTTGCCTAGGCCTGGCGGCCCATACAACAACACGTGATCGATCGGTTCGCCGCGTTTTTTAGCAGCGTCAATTGCCAGTTTCAAGTTGCTTTTCAAACGATCTTGGCCGATATATTCGACGAACGTTTTCGGCCGCAAAGTGACTTCGATTTGCTTTTCGTCCGAATCGTCCTCGTGGACATAGACATCGGTTATTCGTTCGATCGCCATTACCTATTGCCCCTTAATGCCAAGGTTACACGCTCGGACGTCGACAGCTCGGTTGAAATTCCTTCTAGAGCCTTGGTCGCATCATTCAAGTTGTAGCCCAGCGCCATCAAAGCTTCAAGCGCCTCGTCTCCGGCCGGAATTATATTCGACAGACCAATAATATTTACGTCACTGGCTATGGCGTGACCTACTTTATCGGATAAATCGACGACGACCCGTTCGGCCGTTTTTTTGCCGACGCCGCTCGCCATAGCGATAAATGCCGCGTCACTGCCGGCGATAGCATTACGGACTTTTTCGCTGTGACCAAGCGACAATATCGATAGGGCAGCTTTGGGGCCTACGCCCTGTACTGTTATTAACATTTCGAATAATTTTTTAGCAACCAGACTGGAAAAACCAAATAGTTCCTGGCTCTGTTCGCGGACATGATGGTAAGTGTAAAATTTTACGTCCGAATCAATTTCGGTCGCTTCAAAATCACCTGTCGTAACCTGCACTTCATAGCCGACGCCATGAACATCAACAATTACCGACGAACTGACTTTTTCAACCGCTTTCCCAAAAACATGAGCAATCATTTATAGTCCTTCCAGCACAAATCACTTAGATTTGAAATGCCCTCTATGGTTAAAAATTGTCTTTTTGTACTCGACGTATCTATGGATATGCCTCGTCCAAAGAAGACAGATTTTATAACTCATAGATCATCATCCCAAATCCAAGCAATTTGCACTGCAAGGACTATATTATATTATACTCGAGTCATCAGTGAATGGGTAATCGCTGCCGCCAAAGCGTCGGCGCAATCGTCCGGTTTCGGCACTTTTTTAAGACCCAATTGAATCCGGACCATTTCTTGGACCTGTTTTTTTTCGGCTTTCCCATAGCCCGTAACCGCGCTTTTTATCTGTAGTGGGGTATATTCGGCAATTTCAAGACCGCATTTATGCCCGACTAACATAGCTACGCCACGGGCATGCGAAACACTCATTGCAGTCGTTGTATTTTGAGCAAAAAATAATTTTTCGATCGACATGACTTCGGGTTTTGTGGTTTCAATAATTTCGGACAAACTGTCGAAAATATCCTCCAGGCGGACATTCAGCGGCGTATGGGGCGGTGTCGTCACGACTCCAGCATCAACCAGCTTCATTTTGCCATTCACGACTTCGATGACGCCAAAACCTAAAATTCCCGTGCCCGGATCGATACCGATAATTCTCATGTAACCAGTATACCCGACTTTTAAAACGATCTGGCTTGGTCATTATAGCTATAAATTATTTTTTTGAATTGAAAGCCGGGCCGATTTTTTGCCACAGGCGCTTAATTTCTTGACGCCATTCCCATATGCCGTAACCAACTGCGACTACCCCTACTCCGGCGAGCGACCACCATAGTACACTATTATTCGATAGTTGCTTTGTCTGTTCGGGCGCGTAATCAGCTTTCGCTATTGTCGCAGCAGTGACATTCCGGCAACGATTGGTCGCCGGGTTGCGTTCCTGGCCAGCCTTACAGGGCGCAAGCGTACTAGTCCCCAAAACCGATGCTATCGAGCGACAACGATTAGTCGTCGGGTTGCGTTCCTGACCTTCGGGGCATTGGGTCAACGAGGCGACTTCCGATACAATGTTACGGCAACGGTTCGTCTCTTCGCTTCTGTATTGGCCGTCTTTGCACGGTGTTAAGGTGTTGGCCGTCGGCAAAAGCTTGCAGCGATTGGTTTCGGGGTTGCGGTATTGATTGGCAGCACAAGGTTCAAGGCTATTTTCCGACATCGCGATAGCAGGATCTTCTGCTATTAACAACTTCAAGTTTTCGTTGCCCGGCGTCGGTCGATTAGTATATTGCCAAACGTCGTCAATCAACGCCCAGGCCATGCCGTCTTTTGCGTTTTCGTAATTTGACGCCTCGTCAATCAAACCGCCATCAATACTACTTAGACGTGCGCTACCGGCAGTATTAACAAGCGTATATTTGATACCGTCATTCGAAAAAGCCAGATACTGCTTTGGACCGATAAGCGAGCCGATTGGAAAGCTATATGATTTAGTATTATCCGCACCGACATAAAAAATATAATTAGCTAAATCAATTTCACTGTCGTTCGGATTAAAAAATTCTATGAATTCGTTGTCATCATCACTGCCGTCCGGATTCGGTAATAGCTCGGTTATTTTTATCGGCAACAAATCAAGCAGGCAAGTATTGTCACCGCCCAATTTGTAACCGATTGGGATTACGGCTTGAGCGTCTGGTAAATTCGGGCACTCATCATGAAATATACACTCACCTAAAGTAATAATTTCCATTCCGCTAGGTATGACTAGTTGAAGACCGTCAATATTTTGGCAAACATCAGCCTGGCAGTCCCCGACTTCGTCAAGGTCATAACCGTCAGGAACCGACGTCTGCAGACCTTCCAGATTTATACACAGATCAACTGGCGGAAGAGCGCAATTTCCAACATCATCAACTTCGTAACCATCTGGGACTAATTGCTGTATCCCGCTAAGGTTGATACATAAGTCAGTTTGCTCAAACAACGCTCCGTATTGGTATTCCGCTCTTAGTGTCGAGTTAAAAAAATCATTTTTATTATTGTCAGTATCTATCAAAACACCCGGAATGACGTCTTGCCGGCGTTCAATCACTTTGGTTGAATCAAGCATTACCGACTGATTGGCTTCAGCATTGACTGCCGTGCCCCATCCGACCCTGTCGACTTCATTGCCCGAACCGTCCATCAAATAAACATGGCCACTAGTGCCCGACCCTAGCCCCAACGTTAATACCATATCGGCCGAAAGCCCCGTCTGAGTTGACGCAAGCAGAGCATATGAACGCGCGTTTATAAACACATGGACGGCGGGGCTAATGGTCTCAAAACAACCCAAATTAGCGTATGGCGACGTATTGCTCGGACTGCTATAGAAAAGGCACCAATCCGTAATATCAACCGGCATATCGGAATTATTATAGATTTCAACTAAGCGGCTAGTCGCGGAATTTCCCACTTTGATCTGACTAATCAAAACGTTCGAGCTAATAGCGCCCGAAAACCTGGCGCAACATATTAAAGCTGCCAATATACTTAAAACCAATGTAATATAAAGCTTATGCATAGCTACATGATATGCCTATTTTAAGCTAAATACAAGTTTTATTATTCCGGCAAATCGACGGTAATATCGGCGTTACTATGGACGTTAACCACGTCGTCCAAATCATCCAGCGCTTCTAGCAATTTGATTACTTTATGAGCAGTTTCAGTGTCGCTAATTTCTACCATCATATTCGGAACGTATTGCAATTCTGCCCCAACAACGGCCAATCCGGCATTGATTATCCCAGTTCGGACTTTAGCTAAGTCTTTTTGATCCGTATAAACGATTAGTTCGCCGTCTTCTTCGACAGCGTCCTCGGCACCGGCATCTATAGCTGCCAGCAATGCATCCTCGCTCGTTTCAGGTACCCTGATTACGCCTTTCCGTGTAAATTGAAACATCACGCTGCCGGCATCGGCAATTCGTCCGCCATTTTTCGTCAGTGCGTTTCTTACTTCCGGAAAAGTGCGGTTTTTGTTGTCGGTCGCAGTTTCAATGATAATACCGACTCCGCCGGGGCCCATGCCCTCGTAAGTGGTTTCTTCCAGTGCGGCGGCACTTTTGTCAGCCACGCGATCGATTGCCCGTTGTATATTGGCAGCCGGCATATTAGCTTCTTTGGCCTTTTCGATAGCCATAGCCAGCGCCGAATTCATATTCGGATCGGTGCCGCCGCGGGCGGCGATGGCAATCTGGTTGCCAATTTTAGTAAATACGGCGCCGCGCTTGGCATCTTTGGCGCCTTTTTCGCGTTTAATAGTTGACCATTTGCTATGTCCTGACATAATTAATCTCCACTTCTATATATACGGTATTTCCCCTATTATAACAGATATGACATGCGGCATTTTTTATCCGGCCTTATTCAACCAGATTAGTTTCGCGTAAATTGAATTTGGTCACCCGCCACATATATATACAGATGGCGACGATAACCAGGTAACTTAACATGACAGTTAAGGTAGAAAAACGAACCGCGCTTACCGCCCAAGGCAGTCCGGCAAAATACTCTGCGACGAAAACCATGTATCGCAACAACCAGATTGCAGGCATAGATAATAACCATGCAACGGCTGGCAATAACAAACTGCCAATTCCGGCTATAAAAGTAAATAGCATCGCCAGCGGCACCAAAGGCAAAACTAGCAAATTCGTAATAAGAGCGACGTTTGATATTTGTCCAAAAGAGGCGACAAGAATCGGCGCCGTTGCTATCTGAGCCGATACCGTCTCGCCCAATATCTGACGAATCATGCCCGGTTTCGATTCGCCAAATAGGTAGCGCTGCAATAAAGGAGCGATGATCATAACGCCTGCAAAGGCGGCAAACGACAATTGCCAACCCAAATCTCCCCAAGCGTAACTGGGATTAATCAGCAATGTCACCGCCATTGCATTCAGCAGCAGAACGATCGGGTGAAATTTGCGCCCGTAGTACCATGCCGCCAAACACAGCCCGGAAACCAAACCGGCCCTCGTCATACTGGGACTTGCGCCTGTTACCGCGATAAATGAAACTATCATACCACCAGCTGAAAAGGCAGACAAATATTTCGAGACTCTAGCGAACAGGCGCCTGGCTAGACGTACCAATATCGTCAAGTTATAACCGCTAGCCACCACAATATGGGTCAAGCCGGCCGCCTGCAAAGCAGATACCAAATCCGCCGGCAACGCCCGGCGTTGTCCGACCAAATAACCGATCCCAAGGCTCGATTCTGGTTCGGGCATTACTTTTCGAACCGCGTCCGTGAACCTATCGCGAACCTGACGCGCAACGTCGCCAGGCTGGGGATGAATTACTTTTTCAATGGTCGCGTTATAGATTACACCTGAAAAATTACCAAAACCTCGCCTTAGAGTCCCGCTCAATAACAAAATATCCCCCCGTTTTATATTTTCACCAGCCGCCGTCACCCATAACATCCCCGACATGTTTTCGCCGTTAATAACCAGTTTATTTAGCCTAATGACAGATAACCCTGAAGCCCCGGTGTCAACATCATCAGCTGTTACTCCTTGAAGCATAATCGTACTCCCATATAAAGGTTTGAAAAGTTTGAGTTCATCACAGACAATCGAACCTCGCCACAGGCCCACGAGCAGACCGCCGATAATAATAAAAGGGATCAAGTAAATACGTTTCTTCCATAAAACTATAACGAACAGCGTCAGTCCGATATTCAAAACGACCGCCGACGATATATTTTTAAAGTCAGAATATTGCGCCAAAAAAACGCCGATGGAAATCCCAGCGCAACCAATGGTAATAAGCCATGACGAGTGTATCTCTCGCTTAAGCACCCACCAATTCATAAGTCTCAGTATAGCAAAAACTTAGATAATGCTTAGTTTGATTTTAAACCAAATAAATATATCCATCTATTACGATGGATATATTTATTTGGTGAGGCCGGTGAGATTTGAACTCACGACATCCTGCTTAAAAGGCAGGCGCTCTAACCAGCTGAGCTACGGCCTCATATCGCTGATTATGAATAAGTCGAACCATATCGAATGATGTGGTCGCACCTAAAAAATGTACCACTATAGAGGTAATTTGTCAACGTGAACGCTTTTTCTCGGCAAGCGAGGCAGGTTTGGTAAAGAATAAATCTATGACGGCAACCGTCAGGCCGAGCCCTATAATCACATCCCGATTTATCTGCAGCCAATCATAAACCGTCAAAGAGTAACCTTGTAAGACAAGCGCACGGCCAAGCGGTTCAACTATGAACGCCAACGCCAACAACGTAAAGAGGCTGGCGCCGACAATACGGCCGACAACCGTTTTATAGGTATAACCGTGAAAAAGCAGTATAGCCGCCGGCAACAGAATAATTATTGATAAAATAGCGGCCGAAGTGATAGGATTTGACGGAATACCAAACAAACTAGCTACCAGTCCCGCATTATACCCCCATATTCCGCTTAATATCGAACCGGAAGCCAGCGCCAAACCCAGCAGTCCAAACCGCCTCTTTGTCACAAAGGCGGAAACGAATAACGCGACGGCGATAATTATACAGATAGCTATTACTTCCATTGCTATATCACACCGCTTTCATCAATTTGAAAAATCGCATAATTGTTTACTTTTATCGACGAGGCTTCGACTGTTCCGGCCGGCAATTCAACCACATATTTGGCGGGTGATTTCGGCGAGAATATTATCGACGTAGAACTTTCCGGTAAGGCTCGTTTGACGATATATATCACTTTTTTATTCTTATCTAGCCAAATGATATCAATCGGCACCCTCATGTCTTTCATCCATATGCCCCACTTGGATTCGCTAGGAAAAGCCATTAAAAGTCCCTGGTTGGAATCCAGTTTCGTCACGCCCGACAAGCCTTTGGCCCTGTCAGCGTTGTTTATAGCGACTTTGGTATGAAATAAACCGCTGCCAAGCTGTAAATCGACGTCTGACGGCCGCATCACGTTAGGCAAGACAACGGTAACAAATATCGTAATGATAAATATTACGACAATAGCGACTACCGGGCCTATACTCAGATCACTGCGCCTAACTTCGTTCATAGATAATACACCCACTAAATATCATAAGCATATTATAACAGTTAGGTTAAACTTAGGCGCCGACTTTGTCTTTTCGGTGGCGCTGTTTGGCGTTTTGCTCGACATATTCAATAATCGCGCCTGCTACGTTGCGTCCGGTAACTTTTTCGATACCGAACCCAGGACTGGCATTGACTTCCAAAACCAGCGGTCCGCGGTTTGAACGCATCAAATCGACACCGGCCACATTCAATCCCATCGCCTTGGCTGCTTTGACAGCGACTTTCTTTTCTTCCTCTGTCAACTTAATAGTCGTTCCCGAACCTCCCTTGTGTAGATTCGAACGAAAATCATCATCAAGGCTCTGGCGTTTCATACTGGCAACTACCCGGCTGCCGACAACGAAAGCACGGATGTCAGTTCCGGCAGATTCTTCTATATACTCCTGCAATAAAATGTTAGTACCATCGTCATTTGTGAGGTAGAAAGCCTGAAGTACCGACTTGGCGGCCTTTTTCGTCTCAGCCAAAACCACGCCGTTACCATGCGTTCCACGGGCTAGCTTTATAATTACTGGCATATCACCAAGTCGAGCCAGCAAATTATCAATATCTGTAGTGTTGCGCGATACGACCGTTCTAGGTATACCGACTCCGGACTTGGCCAGTAGCTGCAGGCTACGCAACTTGTCGCGCGATCGGCTGATAGCAATCGAACTCGACACCGAATATACCCCTTGCATTTCGAGCTGACGCACGATGGCTGTGCCGTATTTTGTCATATGCGAAGCAATGCGAGGGATAATGGCATCAAAAGTATCCAGATCTTCGCCCTTATAACTTACAGTCGGGTTGTTCTGCTCTATTGAAGCGTAGCAATTTTTGTATTTTATTACGCGTACTTTATGCCCCCTCGCAATAGCCTCCTCCTTGAGACGCTTGGTGGAGTAATTACTAGGTCCGTTTGAAAGAATAGCTATTTTCATACAATTATATCTTACCTTTTAATTTTATTATCTCTTGTTGAAGAATTGCTTTACGACGTTTTTCCTCTTTGAGCAATGGTTTGCCACTTGTGACGTCGACTATAAACTTATTTCTAACCAGACTTCGGCCAATCAGTATTGGGTATAGTTTAGAACTTCTATCAGCAAGTGTAAAGGTACCATTGATTAACCTATTTTTAACTGATATCTTTAACTTGATCTTGTATCTGATTTCCTTACTACCGAATGAACATGATATGCGCGTGATAGCATATTCGTTCGGCAAAAAGGTATGGACTTCGCCAGTATAATAGTCAGACTCCGGTCCAAAAAATATTACCTCCAGATTGTTACCGTTTTTCTTGATACTGTGTGCCCAAATACTACTAGTATCGGCCCCAGTGTCAATTTTTGCGGGTACCTGAAAAGCCAAAAGTTGGGGTAAATCAACTTTTTCAGCACGGCCAATAAGCGCAAGTTCTTTCATTATGTAATGATAACATAAAACTAAATAAATTGCAATATTTGGCACTCTGTTATAATATGGGTAAGAATATGGAGCTTGCCGATAAAATTTACGAATATTATATGGACAATTGTCATTTACTTGATGATGACAAACGGTTCCATCTTGCTTCACGCTTGGCCGCTTGGAGGGGCGATCCAAGAGCTTTTCAATTACTACGCGAATCTTTTGACTTTATAGTCCAGCCTGACCGAGACTTAGATGATGTCCTTTATGAACTTGCAAACCGTCCTCAAACAGGCAGAAGAAATGCTCATGAACTGCGTCAGCCTTATTTTAAAAAATATCCCATTCTATACGGCGCGCATCTAGCCCTATTTCGCGTAAGACACCTGAATGTAATATACGGTATTGACGCCAGATCTGCGCTCTTTAATTCAATAGCGGAAATAGAACTAAAACAATTAGAGGCAGATTTACTAAACGACGACAATGCTTTAAAAATTCTCTCGACTTTTGCAATTAATTATTGCTATTTACTTGAACGCGTCATAGAAAATAACGAGGAATCACTGCCGATTCAACATTTCTATGATATCGGCACTACTTATGACGTAAGCCAAATTCAAGATTTACAGTTACTTATTTATCTGTATACTCACTGTATTATCGGCGAATCGAACTTTTATACTCGAAATATATCTGACGATAAATTACCGATTTATCGACAAATGCTTGAAAGGCTTGAGATTATAATAAAAACAAATTTTGACAAAATTAATCTTGATAATAAACTGGAGTATCTAGTTTGTGCTAGAATTTGCCACTTCAACTCTGACCTTTTTGGGCCAATCTATACGGAATGTGAAAAATCAATCAGCCCAGACGGGATATTTTTGATAGACGTACATAACCAAAATACACAAAACGAACGCACAGGCTTTGTGCGCTCAGAGCATCGAAATGTGCTGTTTATAATGAGCACTACCGAATATAACCCGCATTCAACCCTTGTCAGATAATTTGGCTAACAATATTCCTACAAGCTCTTCTTTTTTTTCAATATATGCGCCGGTCATCAATTGTGGTTGAGAATTTACTTCTAAAAAGAAGAATTCTTTGCTATTTTTATCAGCAAAAACATCTACGCCAGCAATAGCCATGCCGTAGCTATCCATCACTTTTTTCACATTTTCCATGACTTCTTTTGGGATCTCTTGAATGTCAACAAGTTCGGCAACTCCACCTTTTGAAGTGTTGTTAAGGTGAGTACCTCCAGTGGCCGATCGACGTATCACCAATACTTCATCACCGACTACCAAAATTCGGTAGTCACAATCATTAGGCACAAATCTTTGCAATACGAACCTAATAGTGGGCTGAGAATCAATGTGCGATTTAACATCTTCCCAACCATGAACTACATAATTATCATTGCCGTGAGAACCATGGACGGCCTTCATCACGCAAGGAAAGGGCCAATTTAAATTCTCGCTTTGTATTAGTACGGCCTCGGTAATATACATAGTCAAAGCAACCGGCACGCCTAATTTCTGAAAGTTAACTGCCTGAAGCAGTTTTGACGAATCACGTACATTACTGTAACTATTTATGATTGGAATGTTATTTATTTGAGCATATTCATTTACGCTACAGACAACATCCATTCTGTTTCTAAGGGCATCTCCCCTTATGAACAAGGCTTTGTATTCACTTAATTCACGTTTATTTTTTGCGTCATAGATTGAAAATATACCGTCACCGACTTTAATTATAAGATCGTCGAACAAACTGGTCTCAACCAGCGTATCGACTGATTCACGTTTTGCACTTTTTTCAAAAAAATCAACATATTTCTGATAATAATCTCTGACTTCTTTGTTAGTTTGTTGTTTTGCGTTTCCTAAAACCAATATTTTCATAAAATCATACTCATTTCATTAATATTTTAAATCTTTTAGGCTTAGCGTACTAGTTTAGCTAGCAAGTCAGCCTCTGCGCCGTCCCAATTACGACCAAGTCTAAGTAAACCATCAGGGTCACTATTACCTCTGTCCATTAGATCGAAAGGGCTTATGCGCATCGGACGACGATTCACTTCGCAGACAACATCGCGGGCTTCTCCGTCCGAGCCCTTGCCCCTCATTACATCGATTGCCAAGACGCCGTCTTTTGCACCTTCTATTTTTGACAAGCCCTCATGAACGTAATCTGCAATACCCATAATACTATCAGGTAGTTCATCGGGGTCATATACCTTGCCGTAGTTGTCATCGCGTAATATCTTTGAATTAGAACCACGCTCTCTGGCAACAGCCCCAATGACTTTGGTTCCAATGGATATCATTCTGAGGTTATGAGTGCCTCTAATCCCAAGTTCAGGAATACCGCCTGAAGTATCCAAATATTCTTGAACAAGATACCTACCGTTATTTAACTGTAGGTTAGCAAGCTTTTTTTGTCCATCAACCAATACTATACCTTCGCTCTTCAAACCCGTGGCGGGCTTAATAATTATCTCTCGTAATCCTAAATCCCTTAACCTATCTATCGCATCTAGCACCTGGGCAGCTTGAACGCTTATGGTCTTTGGATGGATTTCCGGCAACAATTCGTAAACCGACTGCTTATCGGCAATAAATCTATTTAACTCTGGGTTATGAACAACAGTTAGACCACTTTCATAAAGCGGCTTGTTATCCAAGGACATGGTTAAATCACGTACAACGTCTGCGGATCCAGACTGCGCCAAGACATTTCTGTCCGAATCAAAGACATTTCGAAAATACTTCGTTTCTTTCGTGAATGAATCGTGGCCTTCAGCAAAGAAACTCATCAAACCTCTTTTTGCTAAGGCTTTTTCAAGACCGCTGTAACGCTCTTTAAAACGTTCGCCAGTGTTAGGACTTAATTTTGGCATTAATACTGCTATGTCGGCATCAATTTGATGGGTGTACATTATAACTATATAATAACATAAATTATAGATAGAGTCAATAATATAGATCTTTACGAACGATTAATGCCTAGTAAATTCAAACTGTTATTTCGTTATTAGCTGGTTTGGTTTTTTGATAAATTTCAGATAGCCTAGCGCTAATGTTATCGCTAGACCTACCGAAACTATAATGAAACGGTATTTTGTATCCTCGCTCATGAAACCGCGAATCATACTGTAAATCAATGTGAACACGCCGCCTAATAGTACACCGTTAGCCATAACGAAGATGTCGTCCAAAAATGCCAGGCTAATCGTCATAGCTAATACCGCCAGGCCTAAGGTAATCATAGAGACGTTGCGGCTATAAGTCGCTGCTTCCTCTTCGTAAGCCTTGATTGACTTTTCATAGTCTTTCTCAGCCTGAATTTGTTCTTCGGTCGCTTCCTTAGTTTGCATCACCGAGGTAGTTGGATAATCCGGCACTTTGGGAGCCTCGTAAAATGCGGAGATGCCTAGCCCGAAAAATAAAGCTATTATCAAGCCTAGAAAAAGCGCGTACATTATTTCGAGACCCGAGGCTTTCATATGTTTAATTACTTCCGGTTCTTTTTGAGCCATCGAGACCTCCCTTTTGATCAATACTATATGTCTTGATTATATCATCCAAGAGAAAGTGACTGTTTTAGAATAGGCCGCGTTTTTTTCTGCCTTCAAACTCTTCTAATAGTTCGCGTTGTCTTTTCGATAACTTGGTCGGCGTATCGACGATGATACTGACGATGTGCGGACCGCGGCGGTCGCCTCGCACATGAGGCACGCCGTGGTTAGACAATTTGAAATCAGTTCCAGACTGAGTGCCGGCCGGAACTTTCATGCGGACTTTACCGTCAACCGTATCGACGTCGACTTCCGTACCTAACGTTGCTTCAACCATGCCAATATGCTGTTCGGATAAGATAATATCACCTTCACGCGTAAAGCGTTTATGGGCTTTGACACGAATATGAACGTAAAGATCGCCTTTTTGGCCGTTACCGACAGCCTCGCCGTATTCCTTTAAGCGAATCGTGGCACCGTCATCGATTCCGGCCGGAACTTTCAGGTTGATAGTTTTTTTGCGGCGCTCGATGCCGCTACCGCGACAGACCGTGCAGACTTTTTCGGGCACCTTACCACGACCGTCGCAGGTCTCGCAAGTCGCAGTCTGTTGGATAGGACCGAAAATAGTGTTCATGATACGGTTGGTTTGACCGGCACCTTTACATGTCGGGCATGTTTTCATCTCAAAGCCAGGTTCAACCGTAGTGCCGTGGCAATGCAGACATTCATCGTTCATTTCGAGAGTGATTTTCTCTTCGACGCCGAAGACTGCTTCTTCAAATGATAGTTGAAGGGTCGCCTCTACGTCGCGTCCGCGCCTGGGGCCGCGGTTGTTACCGCTCATATTGCCGCCAAAAAACTGGCTGAAAATATCGCCGAACCCACCGTCGCCAAAATCAAAGCGGATGTTTTGTCCGCCGCCTGGGCCGCCAAATCCTGAAAAACCTTCGAAAGGATTGCCGCCCATACTGCCGCTGCCTCCGACTCCGGCGTGACCAAATTGGTCGTAGCGCTGGCGTTTCTGACTGTCACTTAAAACTTCGTAAGCTTCGCTGACTTCTTTGAATTTTGCCTCGTCACCGCCTTCTTTGTCAGGATGATATTTAACAGCAGCCTTACGATAGGCCTTTTTTATTTCATCGGCAGAAGCATTCTTGCCGATGCCTAATATTTCATAATAATCTCTTTTTGTCATAATTGAATCGTCTTGCCTGCCCCGCATTTAATCGTGAACGAAGTAGTCTGTAATCAGATTACGGAGTATCAAGATTATGTGCGCGGGTCATCTCTAACCATTGTAGTAAACTGGCACTCTTATTTCAAGAGTGCTAACAGTTTTAAACCAAAGAAAAAAGCGGTCTTGGTATATAACCTAGACCGCCCGCTCAATACCATCTGAATTTCCTAATATAGCCTAACCATGAAAGCGGGAATAGTATTTTCAATGAAAAAACTAGACTTTCTGAGATAAATTGCCATACTCCATACTGCGGCATGATCAAGAACCCCATGGCGAATGCCAAAACGAATGTTTTAACCTTGCCAGACCAAAGGACGCCGACATCTTTGCCGTTTCTTTTGGCATAGACCAAATAGATTGCAATCGTTATTTGGCCTAAAATCGCATAAACGATAAGATACCAATCCAATTTGGATGTTATGCCCAGCGCGGTAAGCATGGTCATCGCTAATAACAAATCAGCCAAAGGATCCAGCATTCTGCCCAACTCTGTTTTTTGATTCAGTGCCCTTGCTATGAAACCGTCAAGGTCCGTAGCAGCAACGAAAACGTACCAATAAACTACTGGGCTAAATACCGTCTCGACCTGGCCTTGGAGTAATAGGTATGCAGGGACTGGGCTTAATAAGATTCGAAAGAATGTGAACAGATTGGGTATTTTGTTCCAATCTGCTCTCAATTGTTGCATAAAATAAGCAACGAACGTTTTGAAATCCCGGACATATCCGGCCAATCTGACCACCCCCCTTAATTTTGTACGGCAATAATAGAAATATAGATGGGTAAGAGCAAAACCTCCTCGCGGTGATTTTGTATTATTATAAAACATATCTATTAATATTGCAACGGCAAAATAAATAGGCGGCCCTTACGGAACCGCCCAACCCCATTACAAAATATCACATTGCATGCTTCTTGAATTTTTTCGTTCGATAGTCATACCATGACCAATAGGTAACTACTACAGTAGTCAATGATATCAACCAAGTTAAAGCGGCCATTAGAGGGTTGCCAAAAACACCGTACGGCCAAAGCAGCCATAAAACGTTTATGGATTGACAGACCATCTTGATTTTGCCACTTAATTTTGCAGCAATAACCTTATTGGCGCGCACTCTTTGAATAGTGACATCAATCTCTCTGATAGCAATGAATGCAAGTAGCCAGAATACCCAATGATAAATTTTTACACCAATTGCAAACAGCGTCAGCAAGATAAAAATTTTATCCGAATATTGATCCAACCTTTTGCCCAGGTCGGTGACCTCGCCTTTTGCACGAGCCACGCGTCCATCCAGCCAGTCTGTTACTACGCAGTAACAACCTAATATGAAAGCTATCCATAGGGATACGATATTGTGAGGGAAAAAGATTATCAACGCAACAAGCGCGACGCAAGCTACCAACCTTGATAGCGAAATAAGGTTAGCCAACTTCCACCAGTCGGCCTTTAAATCACGTAAAAACGCATCCGTTTTAACCACCTTCTTTCTATTCAAGTATTTGGAATATATATGTAATGAGGTGCTACCTCTAGATATAGAGTAGTCTAATGCTAATTATACTATATTTACGATAATTTTCAATGTGTGGCATAAAAGCCGCTGGCTTGATGCCAGCGGCTTTAGCAATAATCTTTTGGATATATTTATTTCTCGTCGACGACTTCGCCTTCGATCGGCTCGTCGGTCTTTTTTGGCTCGGCCTGATCTTCTGAGACAGGTGCTTGTTCCTCCGATGCAGCCTGTTGGTACATCTTGCTGCCAATCGGCATAATGGCGTCGTTCAAGGCTTTTATGGCAGCCTCAAGTTCGTCTTTGTCCTCGCTTTTTTCATGCTTTTTGGCTTCTTCGACAGCATCGGTAATGATTTTTTTGTCTTCGTCCGAAATTTTGTCTTTGAATTCATCCGGCATCTTTTCGGCCTGGTAAATAGAGCTTTCCAGCCTGTTGCGGACTTCGATGACTTCGCGCTTTTTCTTGTCTTCCTCGGCGTGAGTTTCGGCTTCGGCTTGGGCTTTTGCAATATCATCTTTACTTAGATTGCCACTATTGGTGATAGTGATGCTTTGCTCTTTTCCGGTGCCCTTGTCTTTGGCGGTGACGTTCAAAATACCGTTGGCGTCGATATTGAAAGTAACTTCAATCTGAGGAATACCCCGAGGTGCCGGCGCGATACCGTCCAGAATGAAGCGGCCTAACGATTTATTATCTGCGGCCATTTCGCGTTCGCCTTGGGTGACATGGATTTCGACTTGCGGTTGATTGTCGGACGCGGTCGAAAAGACTTCAGATTTAGACGTCGGAATCGTAGAATTGCGATCGATAAGCTTGGTCGCGATGCCGCCCATCGTTTCGATACCAAGCGACAGCGGAGTCACATCCAGCAGCAGGACGTCTTTGACGTCACCCGCTAGCACGCCGCCTTGGATGGCAGCGCCGACGGCTACGACTTCGTCCGGGTTGACACCCTTTAAGGGTTCTTTGCCGAAAATCGATTTTACTTTGTCAACGACGACCGGCATGCGGGTCATACCACCGACCAGGACGATTTCGTCGATGTCGCTAGCCTTGAGCCCGGCGTCTTTGAGGGCTTTTTCGGCCGGTTCGGCCAAACGATCGATCAGATCTTTGACCAGTTCCTCCAATTTGGAGCGGGTTAATTTGTATTCGAAGTGCTTCGGACCTTCGGCATCAGCTGTCAAAAACGGCAGGTTGATTTCGGTCTCGTTGGTCGAAGAAAGTTCTTTTTTGGCCTTTTCCGCTTCGTCTTTCAGGCGCTGCATGGCAGCTTTGTCGTTTTTCAGATCAATGCCCTGTTCGTTCTTGAAGACTTCCAAGAAGTGATTGACGATGCGGTTGTCAAAATCTTCACCGCCCAGGTGAGTATCACCGTTGGTCGATTTGACCTCGAATACGCCATCACCCAGTTCCAGGACGGAAACGTCGAACGTTCCGCCGCCAAGATCGAATACGACGATCTTTTCGTCTTTTTTACTATCCAGACCGTAGGCTAAGGCAGCCGCGGTCGGCTCGTTGATGATTCGCTTTACTTCTAGTCCGGCGATTTTACCGGCGTCTTTGGTGGCTTGACGCTGAGAGTCGTCAAAATATGCTGGTACAGTGATGACGGCTTCGGTTACTTTTTCGCCCAAGAACGCTTCGGCATCAGCCTTGATTTTGGACAGAATCATAGCCGAGACTTCTTCTGGCGTATAATCTTTGTCACCCATCTTGACCGCTACGCCGTCGCCTTTTTTGACGATGGCATAAGGCATGATGTCCAAATCTTTTTGGACTTCTTTATCGCTAAACTTGCGGCCAATCAAACGTTTGACGCCGTAAATGGTGTTTTTAGCGTTAGTGACACGCTGACGTTGCGCAACTTGCCCGACCAGACGTTCGCCGGCTTTGTTGATGGCCACGACACTAGGCGTAGTGCGGTTGCCTTCGGCATTAGCAATCACTTCCGGTTTGCCAGCCACCATGTAGGCAACGGCGCTGTTAGTTGTACCAAGGTCGATTCCAATAATTTTACCCATTATTACCTATATCTCCTTTCGCCGTACGGCGAATTATTTTATAAATATTATATTAATTATTTTAGCACTCTAATCATTAGATTGCCAATGTTTAAATTGTAAATTAATTAGCACTCTCGTGTCAAGAGTGCTAATTAATACATATAATTTGCCTTCCCTCGAGCTAAAGAAGGGTTACGTATTTATCTTGCAACTCGAAAAGAAATATATTGGTTGGCACTATTGTTGCCATAGCCAAGCCCCATATAGAATACACCTGAGGTATTGATCGCGCCCCACCACCCGCCTCGAAGACTAGCACGCGTATAGGTATCATCGACATAACTGTACAATAGTCCAATACCGTTAGCAGAAGTCCAGGTCGCAGCCGCCGGGTTACCCCAGGCTGGATTAGGGTTGATAGCAAACTCTCCCGGATCGGTTACTTGATTCCATTGCTTATTATTAAAATCAGTTTCGCCAATAATGCCAGGCTGCTGGCCGCTAGTAACTTGCAACGACGTTAAATCATAGGTATTCCCTGCCATATCCCAAATAACTTCGCCATTCGTTAGCGTTAGAGTACGTCGTTGATTTTCGCCTGTGAATTGGTCGTTACCGGTAAGATAATAGCCGTCGCTGTCATCAGAACTGGCTTCAATTGGGCCTGCCATTGAGTCATCGCTATGACCCTTGTAAATAAAACCCGTTCCAACCACTCCACTATTCCAGTTGCTTGGCACACTAGCAACGTTTTGGGCCAGTGTCATCCATTCAGCTTCGGTAATTAGGTGGCAACCTGTGCAGTCTTCTACGTTAGCGCTGTAAGTTATTGCGTTATTTTGAGATATGAATGTCCAAGGCGTGCCACTTGCTTTGGATATCGGCGTGGTCGAATTGGCTTGTTTGGCTTCGTATTTCATGACGCAAAAATCCGATGTCCCTTAGGTCGAGTTGCCTGGTACGATAATAAAGTTGACGGGGCATTTTAAGCCGTTCTGATTTACGCTGTAATTATAATTATATGCAGGGTTAATAGCAGTCAAACGAAAAGTCTTGACACTTGCGGAGTTATCGGAACTATAACTGTAGTTATTGTTGCCACTTGGTCTAAGACATATTTCCGAAGGTTGCGTATTCGTACAATTATTAGCGGTGGGATAAGAATCATGTTCGGCCTTGAATAGCTCGACTTGTTTAGTTGCGTTAGACAAATCGGATTCTAGAGTTACTTTGGTAGCTCTCTGAGTAACACCCATATAGCCTACGATCGTAATAGCGGCCAGAACACCTATTACTACTATGACGACCAGCAGCTCTACGATAGTAAATCCAAGTCTAGACCGATTTCTTATCCTTGGCTTCATGCATTTATTTTAGCATAAAGAATATTATCACAGATTAAGTGCTGCTAGACTGTATCGTATCGATTAGCCGGATTCACCATATTTAGCGACTGATATATTCGTCGGTTCGGCGGGCGATTTCGGCAGCTTCGTCGGTTGACATGACTAGGACGGGCTTGCCCGAAGCGACGGCGATATTGGTCGGTTCGACCGGTTCGAAGGTCTGTTCGTTCAAAGTCGCGTCAGGGGTGAATCCCAAATATCCAAGCTTGTCCAGGATACGGCCTCTCATGATACTCGAACGCTCGCCGACGGTAGCGGTAATAACCAGACAATCGACGCCGTCCATACTGGCGGCCATTTGACCGATTGCTTGCTGAACGCGATAAACAAACAGATCCAAAGCCAGCTTGGCCCGTTTATCACCCTGTTCTTCGCTGGAAATCAATTGGCGAATGTCGTTCGAGCTGCCGCTGACGCCTAATAGGCCGCTTTTTTTGTTCAAATACTGCTCTAACCCTTCGTCCGTTAATTTCAATTCGCGCTTGATCGCAAGTGCAGCCGAGACGTCGATATTGCCGCAACGTGACGCCATCATCAGCCCCTCGAGCGGTGAATACCCCATCGTCGTATCGACGCTTTTACCGTTGACTACAGCTGTGATGCTGCTGCCGCTGCCCAAATGGCAGATAATCGTCTTTTGCGCCAACATATTTCGGTCTTTCAGGTAGTTTACGACTGATCCAACTGAAATGCCGTGATAGCCGTAACGTTTGATACCGGATTCTTCGGCGAATTTGACATCTATGCCGTAATACCAGGCGCATTCGTGTTTGGTCGAATGAAAAGCCGTGTCCGATATGGCGACAAGCGGTACGCCCGGGAAATACTCTTTGATCTGCTTGATTTCCGACAAAGCCGTCGTGATATGCAAGGGTGCTTTTTGCTGTACTTGTTCGAGCGCGGCTATGACGTCGTCAGTAATCAGTTCGTCTTTGGTAAAGCGCATGACCGGCGCCACTACTCTGATACCTATGGCAGTCAGACTGTCATCTTCTTTGATAATTTTATATTGTCTGATCAGCGGCAAAACGTAACGTGAAACAGCGCTAAGGTCGGCGTCTTCATAAGCGGCCGGATATTTTTGGCCGTCGTATTCGACCTTGCCAGTGACCTTGCCGTCTTCAAATTCAAAATATATGACGGCCCGTTTGTAACCGTTTGCATATAAAGCATATTTTCGGCTGGAACTGCCGGGGTTGACTACCAGTATCAGTGATTCTGTTGACATTTTTCTACCTTTGGTAATTAAAATCTTTTTATTAGATTGACTATTATTACCTACAATTTTAGCACACTACTGTCGAGTGACTTTGACCATCGAGTGGCGGATTGGTTGGCCATTCAGGCTGTAGCCGGCCTGCATTTCTTCGGCGATAACTTCTTGTTCGCCCGCCGCCTCTTCATCAAATTGGATAGCTTCGTGTAAATCCGGGTTAAAGGGCGTGCCTGGCGCGGCTTCGATTCGTTTTACGTTCATGTTTTCCAGTGATTTTTCCAGATTTTTTGACAGCGACGCAATACCTTGGGCCCAGGGATTTTCGCGCAGTTCTTCCGGAATGTGGGCCACCGCTCTTTCAATGTTGTCGATGACCGGTAACAATTTCAGGATAGTCCCAGCCTGGGCGTTTTGCCGCGTCATGGCTTGGTCAAGTTCGTAGCGTTTGCGATAATTTTCAAAATCGGCGCGTACGCGCTGCAAATCGGCAGTCAGTTCGCCGATCGTTTGTTCGAATTCGATTTCTTTTTTTGATTTTTTTGTCATTTATAAAACTTCCTCTAACATCGCGCCGGCGTGTCGGACCAAATGCATGACTTTGGCATAACTTTGACGGGTCGGTCCTAAAACGCCGATGTAACTGCGGTCGCTATACGGCGAACGGTAGCGGCTGATTATCAAACTGACGCCGCTTGATTTTCCAATCGGGTTTTCTGATCCTATATAAACGTTCAACGGTTCGTTCGGAGCAGCTTCGCGCAGCCACGGTTCCAGATTGTCCAGCAGTCTGGCTACCGCCTGGGCATGATTCGCTTGCATGAATTCCGGTTGAGAGAACAAATTACCGATACCGCTCATATAAAGTTCGTCACCGATAGTCGCGATTCCCAAATTGTGAGTCAGGTCAACCAAGCTGTCGACGGCGCTTCGAATCGCGCGGCCGGCATGGTCGCTATGCGTTGAAACTCTGGCTTCAATCGCTCTCGCACTGCGATCGAATCCGGGAAGAGCGTTACTTTCCGGCATTTCATTCAACATATTTACATAGAATCGGTAACCGGCGTCAGTCGGAACTCGCCCGGCGCTGGTATGCGGCTGAGCTATCAGACCCATTTCTTCCAGTCGTGCCATTTCGCTGCGAATCGTAGCGCTTGATACGCCAAATAATTTTGCCAGCATGACGCTACCGACCGGCGATGCGATTTCGGCATACTGTTCAATAATGGCAGCCAATATCTGGACTTGTCTCTCTGTCATGTTGGTATTATATCTTGATTTGGCACTCAATGTCAACGAGTGCCAGGAGCGTCAGGCTGCCTGATGGCTTCTAAAAATTCCTTGGCGCAGCGCCTGGCTTCACTGTCGTCAAATCCCGCTACGGGAGTTTCACGATGAGCTATTTCGTCGATCAAATGAGCGGCATACTGAAGATTGCTGTTAATAACAAAGTAAAAATAAGGGGCGCTTAAACCAAACTCCAGCTCTTTGATTGCCAGCTCACGACGAACTTCCCAATCCTCATCGAACGACCCCATTTTGTCATAGCGTCCTTTCACGCGACGCAGCCACGTCGAATAATCCGGTGGCACAATAAAAACAGGTGTTATACTGTTCGGTGAAATTTTTATAAAAGATGAAACGCCGTTGACATCAATATTACTTAACGCTATCTTGCCCAAAGAATTTGCTTCTTGAAATTCTTTGACGCTGGTTCCGTAATAGTTACTACCAAACCGATTGACTTCGATCATCTCGTGGCTAACAAGCATTTGCATCATTTGCTGCGGCGACACGAAATGATAATCAATGCCATCCCTTTCCAGAACACCGTTATTAACACGCGGTTGACGCGTTGTATGGGTAACTATGGAATGATAATCAAACGAGTTTTTCAGCTCGCCCTGCAAAGTATCTTTGCCTGCCGAAGTAGTACCGGTGATAAGTGTTATTCGTGCATTCCGAACCACATCGACACCGGCTTGGCTGGGTTGATAATTAACAGCTAATAAATCAAGTTCGTTCATTAATATCAATTATAGCAAAAATATCAGCCTAGGCCTTGCGCGTCTTTCGGCGCGTTTTTTCTAGGCCAAACTTTCGTTCAAATATGTCGCCGCCCCAAAATCCTAGTGTCAGCGCGACGGCCATGACATAAAGAGGTACAGGTGTCTCGAACCACGATTTATGCAGGATATCGTCCGTTATTACTGCAATCGGGGTCTTGGTACCGCCGCTAATCTGAACGGCAGTTTCAGTGATGGCTGTCTTGTTGCCGGCGTCTTTCAGTTTGAAGGCTATCCGATAGTTTCCGGCGACGGAATAACTGAACTTTAATTTGTGATAGCCCGGCGAAGGGATGCTTAACAAAGTGTCCCCCGAGCCGCCGAACCAATTAGCACTGACGGCATACGGCGGCGTACCGCCCCACACCACTATCCCCAGCACCTGTTCTAAACCGGGGCTGAACAATCGCGGCACGCAGACCACCTGGATATGCGGTTCCCCGCCGGTTGGAAGATTTCCTGTTTTATAGGTATCACACTCCTGAGCGTCAGAGTCTATTCCAGGAATTATCGAAGGGTTCTCGGGCAACGGCACCGGCGTCGG
>CAZEGB010000002.1:43738-68863 GCA_964511655.1 uncultured Saccharimonas sp. (SeqCode)
GCCAAATGCGACGTGTGGCGAAAGTGAATTAGTTTACCCGTATGCTTATGCTCGACAAATTTGAAGTGGCGACATACGGAATAATCCGACAACGTCAATCTGACATTAGATTTTCGTCTTCTAATTTCGGTCTTTCTATTGATCGTTTTTCTTTTTGTGCGCTTTTTCATGACGTTCGATAATGCGCCTATTATACACTTTTATCAAACGTAAGAGAATAAACACTAGAGTAATTAATACCAGTAATCCCGCAGCTATCAATTTATAAGGTATCACCCAAAACGTAAAACTGTTAACTATAGCCTGACCGGTCGTGCCGTAGCTTAGGGCTAAATTGGCCGTGTAGCGGCCGAACATCCATTTCTTGTTATATGTCGATTCAAATCGACGAACACTATTTGGCAAAACATTTGAGATTTTTTCCTGCGATTCAGATTTGTTGACCCCGATAGTTGCGACTAGCCCGCCAAACACGTCGCGCAATTGAATAGTCCCGGTAGGTTTGATATGAACGTTTCCATCATTCATTATTCTGGTCACGAACGTTATCGGGCCGTTTTCAAAGAACCAACTTTGTTTATCATTTTGCATACTGTAAAATTCTTTCAAGCTGGCGTTTTCTTTGATATCGCCATCGACCGTAATCAGCACCAGCACTCCCGTGCTGGCAGATAAACCAACGCCACTATCGCTTAATTCCGGAGCGTTGCTTGAAAAACTGATTACGCCGTAATGACCGCCAGGTTCGGCATTGTCTGGAACAGTGACAGTCGCATCAACTTGTATTGATTTACGCGAACCCAACGAAAAAGTCGGTAAAATAGATACCCAACTTCGAATCGATGAAGTCACAGGAAGCGAATCATCAACTGAAATCTTGGGCGAACCGCTTTCATCTTTGGCCGAGAAATCGCTGACAGACGAAGTATATCCCAAATCGGACACGGTAACGTTAGTTATCTTCAACTTTAGTACTTTAGATTCGCCTCTAGAAGCTTTGAATTCGTAACGGGCGGGGCTAATTTGTAAGCCTTCGGCAGCGTTTAAAAACGAATCAATCGCGCTCGCTTCTGAAGAAGAAAGAATAAACAAGAATACGAAAAGTAAGCCCCCGACGAACTTCAAACTAGCCTTGCTGTAAAATCTCATATCATTAGAAGTTTGCAGTCGCGGTATAGGTTATTACCGTCGAGTATTGTCCAGGAGGGGTTGAACCGTCAATGTTGGCGATATAGCTGGTCGTAAAAACGTTGCTATTCGTGGGAACAGAAGCAGAAGCAATCGAATCGCCCGAAGTAGTAAACTTGAAAGTATTTGCCGTATCATAGCCGGTCAAAGGCAAACCGCTACCCGATCCCGTTACGTTTGAACCGACCGACGGAGTCGTGTTAGCCTTGAGGTTGATACCGAATTGTTTTGAATCCATGGATGAAGTCGCGGGCGTTGACATGGCCGTAATCGAATTCGAACCACCAGATTTTAGCGTGTCGCCGCTGTAACTTAGCGTGTAGCCCGATGCTGCGTTCGTCGCGACCGTCATGGTCGACGTGCCTGATCCAGTGCTGGTGGTAGTAAGCGTGCCAAGTGCAACCGTGTCCGATGTCAACGTGAAAGTCAGGGTTTCATAGACAGACGCTGTAACGGTGATTTGACCGGCCGTAGAAGTTGCCACGGTTCCGGTGTCGATACTCGTAGTCCAAGCGTCGTCCGAATATGTCGTTATTCGAATAAAGAATGTCGAGTTGGAAGCGCTCGGATTATGAACTGTCGAAAAGTTTGCGGTTATGCCGGCAGACGGTGAACCGGTATTGGATGTATTCTTGATGCGGAGTGACGTCGAATCAGACGTATCAATTGTCCACGTACCGCCACTACCGATATTGGTTGGCTGTTGAGCCAAAGTCGCAGGTCCGGATGAGGACGAAAAACCACTTGCTGCACCTGTTTGCGTACAAGCGCCACTGGCAGTGTCACATGCTTGGAACTTGACGGATTTGATTGTCGTTGATTGCGCGGCCGTGAAAGTAAAATTATAAGTCGTATCGGCACTGGCCAAAGAACTTCCGATTACAACTTTTCGGCTGCCAATTGGGTCAGCAAACACGTTCGATGGAAAGTTAATTAGCAATAATGCAACCGCTAAAAATATACACGCTATCCGCGTTATTTTCGTTTTCAATTTCGTTTTTACCATTTTATACCCGCTTTGGCGACAAATAGTCTTATTTTGATAATCTTCAAGTGATATAATAACATAAGCGTGAAAAAAACAATAGTGACGGCGGTATTTCTTGGGTCTACGCTAACCTGTTTGGTATTTATTTCTTTTGCCTGCAATGCGCAGCCTTACGGTAAAGGTACTTACGACGTTGACGTACCCTACGGCGACCAAACCTCACTTTCTATTTCGACCGACGGTAACGTAAATGTACCGATTACTCCGACATCAAGCGGCGTATTAGCGACCGGAAACAGCGAAATTACCGTCACGTCAACCGACGTAAAGGGTTATAAACTGTATATCCGAGCGCTGAGCAGTACCGATATGGATAACCTCGGCACAAAATTGCCGGCATCAGCCAATGTGACTCCTGCTGCTCTCGCGACCAACACCTGGGGGTATAATACCGACGCATCAACCGATTTCGTAGGTATTACTACAGGCGACGTACTGATTCACGCGATATCCGTACCGGCATCAAGCGGTGACATTACGAACGTTACCTACGGAATTAAACTAGATCTAGCAAAGCCTGCCGGCAATTATACGGCAAGTATCGTCTATACGGCCGTTCCTCAAACTGACTGACGTCTTTTTGAATATCTTCGGGCCAAACAATAGATAATAATTGCAACGATTATTACAATCGACGCGACCGCCCAAAACGGTAAATAAAGCACATAATTCGTTTTTATCACGGCTGGAGTATCACCTAGGCCGACAGTGAATATGTATTTATATACGCCAGGTAGACTAGGAAGAGGTAAGGAATCAGATACTGACCGTACCGTGCCTGGCAAAATCAAGGCCTCGCCAGACATTGTCACTATCGTCGTATGGCCTATGATATTTCTAACTTGGACATTATAACGACTGCGAAAATGAGTCGTTCCCGAATTTCTAACCGCCATGCTCCAAGTGCTTTTATCACTGACCGACCAGGGTGACGATAGCGATACTAAATGACCGGCTCGCGAAATATCGCCAACTACCGTTATATAAAGCAGCGTGCCGACTCGTTGAAGCGTATTGATGCCGTTGACTGATGAGCCTGCGTCAGTACTTGCGAATAGGCTGATGTACCGACCGCCAGGTTCGGCCGATAAAGGTACTCCGACGTAGTATGTAATTTCTCCGCTTTCGCCGGCCGCCAATATTACTTTTTGCGGAGAAAACGTTACCCATTCAGTCACGTCTGATTTGGCTGTAAAAGCATAGTCATACTGTTGATTAATGACGCTGAATTCATCTGCATCTAAACTCACTTCAACCGGTAAATTTGAGGTATTTTTTAACGAGAAATGTCCATCGGCTACGTTGCCGGGGGCGACATCAAGTTCGTTTCTAAGCGGCGAAATCTTTAGGCTTTTCGCTGCATTATCGGCAGCCGCAAAAGAATTGCCGTAGGGTACGATCAATACGATAGTAATAATAGCAATGAGCAAGCTTACCGACTTGATATATATCACTAACCCTTTTCGACCCATTGCGAACCATCCCATACTTTAATCGGAGCAGTCGACCAAGTTGATCCACTCCAATATTTCACCGGCTTATAGCCCCAACCTGTACCATTCCATATTTTCACGCCAGTCCCGCTGAGCGAATTATTCAATCTTACGATTATCCGCGAAGCATACAACGGTACATTGGTTATGTTGGCATCGATATATCCGGCAACAGGCATCGTCATTTGGCTACTTCGCACCCGATACGCCCCACTTACCGACGAGTTTGCAATGTCATCCGGCGAACCATTCGGGTCGTATTGCAGCTTGGCAGCATCAGAGGTATCTGAACTGGTATTTATTTCATGGTAATAAGCATAGTTTGAACCCCCCCATTCCAAATAATTCCAATAAACATCGTAGTTCTGTAAGCCGGTCGAGTTTTTATACGTATTCAGGACAAGGTATTGAGGTACGAGCTTCTTTACGTCTGAGGACGACTGTACAGCGATGACCTTAGCATTGTAAATCGAGTAATTGTACGATCCTTTTTTTATAGAAGATGCCAAACGATAATTGCAGCCGTTAGATGCCGTAAAGCTAACCCTTGACGATATCGTCGGCGTAAGCGAGGTGGCTCCGTTCACTACCTTTACTACATCCGACCACGTCGACAAATCGCCGGCATTATCCTTTTGCAACGTAATTGTTACAGCTGGTTGCGGACCGGTCGCTGACGTACTATATGAGACTTCGGCATAACAAGTCGGTGTTGGTGACCAGTCGACGGATGAAAAATACCAATATTTCGGATAATTTAACGGCAAAGAGGAAGTGTTATTTTTACCGGTTTCATAATTGCCTATTTCCACCTGGGTTTCGGTGCCGGTAATATTATTTTCGCCGAAATCCTGCAGTACAACGACTTTCGAAATAGTGACCGTCACCTGGCCATTAGAAGTCGTTTGCGGAACTTCAACGTAAATGTTCGTATTACTCGAAGGATAAGTAAACTGGTCTGATCTAAAGAACGTCGGCGAACTGATGCCGCTTGGTATGCTGAGCTGGGCAATCACGCTGCCGCCAGATAAGTTCTTCAAATATACGGTTTTACTCGACGAATCGGTATTCGTCGCAACCACTTGAAAATAAGTCGAAAGCGTTCCGCCTAGGTTCGTATACAGGCTGGATATTCCCGTCGTTACTACGCCCGTCGAAAGACTGGAATAAACGCCATCAATTAAATTCACTTCTTGACGAACCCTAGTATTAATAAACAGCCAACTAGTATTATTGCCAGCATCGTAATTAGTGCCATCAAAGCCATTAATCGTTTTGCCGCCTGAAACTGACGCGTCTGAACGCGAAACGTCAATATTAGAAACCGAATATTGCAAACCAGAAACCTTTAGTAACCACGTCCCTGAAGTAAGCGAGTTTCTGAAACATAATTTATTTCCAAAACCACCGCTCCAATAAACATCGTTAAATTCATAAGTCGCACCCGACTCGAATTCTATTCGGGTATTCGGCTGATCGGCCGTGAATCTACCCATAACTTTTGCTGCCGTATTGAAGTCAACGCTCGGAACAAAATCAGTACGCTCTTCGTCAGTAGCACTCGAGCCTGATATGTTGGTTATGTGCAGATCATAAAAAGCCGAGCCACCATTCAACGTCCCTGACAGCGTCTGTTTTGTCGTGCCATTTAAATTTACGGTCGAAGTACCGGCAGTAAACGTGCCACTATTTGTCCAATTGCCAGAAATATTGTAATTACTCGCACCATCGGAAATAAGCGTACCACCGATTAAGACATCACAGGCCGTTAAAGTTTCGGCCGCGTCAATCGTCAAAGTATTGCCCGACAATATTTGAACAACTTCATCTGAATAATAATTAGCGACCAGCGTCGCTGGCGAACCATTGGAACTATGAATTACGTGGGTCGAATCCTGATCATAATCGTATTTTGCCAGGTCTCCTAGCGTCAAACTTCGGTTCTCGTCCGAACCGATCGACAAAGTATGGGTATTTAGCACCATGCCTTGGACTAAGCCTTCATCGCTATAGGTTGTTACTGCTGTCGAAACATCTTCCGATGACGCATCTGAAATAAACGCTGTTATAGAATCGCCACTATCCGGTTTGGTCGTCAAATCAATCAGCCAGTTACCATCGCCATCAATAGAGCCGATATCGTCAGTCAAGTTACTATTTATTGCTACCGCGACCGTTCCGCTTGTCATATCGGACGTACCGGTTATCGGAATAGTGGCTCTAAAGCTCCGGATTTCGGACCACACACCGTAGGTGTTTGAACCGGTCGGATCGATTGCCGCCACACGCCAATAATAGATACCCATAGGAAGGGCCGACTGGACAGTATAATCAATCGTCGAACCCGAATTGTATGGATGGCCCGAAGTAAAACCTGAATCAATGGCCGAATACACCGAGCGGAGCGGATTGCCGGACTGACTATCGAAAGTAATCAAATTATCTATCTGAATATTACATTCCAATTTATTCAAATCATTATCAGAAATCGTAAAATTCAAGGTTGGCAATCCGTCATAAGAAACCAGTCCTCCGTCATCCGGACTGTTCAGAGTCGGTTGGTTCGGTGGTGAGTTAGCTATAATATTCGCAGTGGCGGTTTGGGTTGCAGTCTGGCCGGTCCTTTGAATGCGAGCGGTGGCGGTCTGTTCGGCAGTTAAGCCGACCGACTGAATACGGGCGGTGGCGGTTTGATTGCTCTGACTAACGCCTGGAACAATTATATTTGCAGTTGCAGTTTGCGTGGCAGTCAGGCCGGTCAATTGTATACGGGCAGTCACGGATTGGGTTTTTGTTTGACCGGTTTTTTGGATACGGGCGGTAGCGGTTTGGGTTGCTGTCAAGCCGGTTTTTTGGATACGGGCGGTAGCAATTTGAGTTTTGGTGTCGGATGCCGCCAAAATTTCCACCATATAAGCATGTTTGACCGTACAAGTAGCGCCGGCAGTACCGTCTTGGTTACCAGTCGCCGTGCCCGGAGTAAATACGGCATGGGCCATCGTCAGTGCATTATTAGTATTGTTTTGCGTCTGCAATAGCGACATCGCTGACGGCTTCGTCAGTGATATAGTGCCGGAAAGGTAATACCAGCCGCCCCAAACTACATACAGGCCGTTCGATGACGGCGTCATCGTTGCAGCGCGGACGATAGTGCCAGACGTACCATACAGAGTATTTGAATATACCGAATATGGATTACCGGATGAAACCGCACCGCGATAGGCTGAAATCGCGCCTTGCATCTGCTTAGCACTCGTCGACGTGAACGAATAAGACGAGCCTTCCGATGATGCCCGCTTCCAGAATAATCCAACCTGATACCGTTTCGAGATTGCCTGAGTATTTATCGTATTCCAGCCTGCCGGCGCCGTTACAGTACCGGCCGTCTTGTTAGTGGCCCAAAACGATGTTACGAAGGCGATCATTATATCGCCGTCAGCTAGACCGCTTGGTGTAGAAATCGATACCGATGTGGTAGTAGATTTGTTCGATGATGAATTTACATATGATAAAGCCATCAGATTTCCTGAATTTCTTTAACTTTTTCGCCGGCCTTTTTGTATTCGTAACCGAAGTAATGTTTCAAACAAGTTAAATTTTGCTCGCCCGTATCCAGGTTGCGCTCCAGTTGCATTTGCCTATAATAGATAGGCTTGGCGCCTGCCGGTAGTTTTGTAAAATCGAGGTCGTAATGCTGGCCATTTTGTCTGACCAGCGAAAACCGCACCATTTTGCCATGCGCTTTTTCCGGATAATGATTAATGATATCAAACAGGATATTTTTGCCACGTACAAACGGACTATGATCTTGCTCGTCTTCACGATGCACATAGCCCGATTCGTACTCAGCCTCAATATTGTATCCGAATGCCATTGTATTGGTCTTCCTCGCTCATTTAACGTCATTGTATTGACGGTATGATTGTTAACTTTCGGTCCAAGTCGCCGTAATCGTCACACTGGTAATATCACCGGCGCTCGCTGAACCGGTCGTTTGCAGCTGAGTCCTAAAGCAATTCCCATAAACTGGGTTAGATGCAGAAGTCGACGAACCTGCGGCATAACCTAACGTGGTAGTCGTAAAGTTGGCAGCAGCACCAGTCGTCGAAGCCGCCCCATCGCCCGTCGCCGTCGTGCTAGGCGTCGTACCGGACGTCACTACCGCCCCAGCAACCGTCAAACCTGTTCCAGGGGTATTAGTGCTGACCTTATAAGTTAGCGAACTCAACATGTTGTATGTACCGCCAAATTTTATCGCCTGATATTTGGAATAACTGTTATTACCGGCAGTAATCGGATACGACGAATAAGCCGACGTGCTGTCATCAATATTTTTCCAGTTGCATTCGGCCCTGGAAGTCGTTTCAGTCGCGGCATTCGTGCTATTGCCTTCTGACCATGTCTGTGTAGATGCCATCTTGCCTCCTTATTGTTTGATTTCTTTGTGCCAACCAATGATGTTTCCATGCTCATCATAATCTGCCACGATTATTTCACCATTTAATTCGGTCCCAGCCGGTACTCCGGCTAATTCTTCCACGCTATCTGCCATATACTACTCTCCTAATCTTTATAAACTATTATATTATTTTAATTCGTATCAATCCATATATCACCTACCGCAGGTGTTCCCATGGTCGAGGGATCAATCGTACCGACAGTAACCAGCCTTGAAACATCGACAATGAGCGACCAAGATCCAACCGCATTACTGGATGTCGATATACAAGTCAGCCTAGCACGTAGTCCTGGCGATAATGCGACAATCAAATCTGATGTTCCATAGGGATTAATCGTCAATGCGCCCGTAGAATTGTTGACGATTTGCCACTGTTGACCAGTAACGACAGAAGACGTCACATCAGGCATCTTTACCGTCTGAGTCGTACTGCCCGTAAAATATTGCTGGTATGCGCTGTTTGATGATAAGTTCGTAGTTCCGGCGGACGTGGCCGTAGTCGCATACCCATCAACCATGTTATTAACCGTCAAATTACCGTTCGAATCCCTCTGAGCTATCGTCGAACCTGTCGCAGCCGTCGCTACCGCTGGACCCCAAGCTGGCAAACCGCTATTGACGTAAAGTACCGAACCGGACGTACCACCAACTGCCAATCTTACGAAATTGCCACCACTGTCCCTGTAGTATATATCGCCTGTCGCGCCTGAACTGTCGTCATAAATCGCAGCCGTTTTGCGAATCGGCGTGCTGTCCGTGAAATAATACTTACCGCTGAGGTATTCTACGGCGCCCGCCTCGGCAGCAGTCAAAAGCGAGCCGGAAGTAAACTTCAATGGCGCCGTACCAGCCGTGACCGTACCGGCTCGCAACGTTATATTTTTATGGCCACCATTCGCCGCATCATTTGTGCCGGTATTGTAGTGTTCCTTTTCGATGTATTGATTTAGGATTTCACCCCATGATCCGTCATCGCCGTCGACGATTGGTAAACGCTGCTCGGCCATCGCCTATGCCCCGTACTTTCCGCCGCCAAAACCGCGCGATATTTTAGACCTGTCAAAGAGGCTCAGTCTTCCATTCTCAGATTGCTCCAATACTGAAATCAATGCCTTAAAACCAATAATACTAAGAATAACTAGCCCGCTATACTTCAAAAAGTCTTTACGGTCCATCTCTTTATCTTTTATATTTTTGATGATGTTTTTATCCGTCATACCCTATCCACACGTCACACCACAAATATATGGTAATCCATAGTAATCATAAGCTATAAGTGGCAAGAAATCAAACTTATTACTTATGATTACAATCTTGCATAATCGCAACAAATTACATACAATTGTAGTTACATTAAAAGAGAGGGAATATGGGAAAATTCGAAGTAATATTAATTATAGTTCTAATAATCACGGTCCTGTTCGTTGGCGGCAAGAAACTGCCTGAACTAGCCCGTGGCGTCGGCGAAGCTGGCCGTGAGCTCAAAAAAGGTTTCAAAGAAGAAGACAAGAATTCCGAAAATAAAAACGACTAATAACAAGGTTTAATGAAGCGTGGGCAAGAAAGTCCGAGATCCGCATCAGAAGATGACCGTATATGATCACATACGTGAGCTTCAGATGCGGTTTTTTTATTCAGGCATAGCCTTGACGCTTGCGGGTATTGTTGTTTTTATATACTATCAGCCTCTGCTAATATTTCTCAGCTCGCCGCTTGAAGCGCCATTATATTACAATAATCCGGCCGGCGGCTTTAATTTCATAGTGAAAGTTTGCTTTACCGGAGCTTTGATTCTGACGATGCCGGTATTGATTTATAACATTATAATGTTCGTTCGCCCGGCCATCGAGAAACATCTACCAATAAAAAGGGTGTTTATCGTGGCAAGTTTATCGACCATATTGGCGATAGCCGGTGCCGCTTTTGCGTTTTACTGCATCTTACCGGGTACGTTGCATTTTTTGAAGGAATTCGAAAACAGCGGGCTCAGCGCCCTGATAGCGGCTGATGATTATTTGAAATTCGTAACCAATATCATCATTACTTTTGTCATCGTTTTTCAACTGCCGCTTATTATCACATTTTTTGACAGCATAAGACCGCTGCAAACTGAGAAGCTTTTAAGAATGGAAAAATGGGTAATACTAAGCAGCGTGGCTGTCGCTTTAGTAGCCCCAATCACATACGACCTTTTGACTAGCTTGATGCTGGCCGTCCCAATAATTCTGCTTTACAATCTGTCGGTAGTTATCGTCGTCATCAGGCATGCGCTGGCAAAACAAAAAACGACTAGCCAAGTCGAAACACCGATGATAATTGATGAAGACCTTATCGCCCGTTTTGCCGACGAACTGGATAGTTTTCGTAAGGTTGAAGTCGCCACAACGACGTATACGAATACTACCGGACAAATGGATATCAAACCGTCGCGTAGTGCCGTCAAGACGACTGTCGAACCAGCCGCTTGGGTTCATGAAAGACAGTTGCATCGAGCTGCGTTTAATTCGAACGTTAAGGTTTTTTCAGATATCAGACCAATCAGGAGGGTTAATCCCTCTTTAACATGACAGTAAAGGCTTCGGATGGGATATCCACCTTACCGAAGCGTTTCATGCGTTTTTTACCCTTGGCTTGCTTGGCTAGCAGCTTTTTCTTGCGCGATACGTCGCCACCGTATAAATAGCCGGTAACATCTTTGCGATAAGCCGATATGTCCTCGCGGGCGATAAATTTGCCGCCGATGGCCGCTTGCAAGGAAACCTGAAAGTTTTGACGCGGAATGACTTCTTTTAATTTACCGACGATTTCGCGGCCCAGAAAATGAGCCTCGCTGCGATGAGCCATGATGCTTAAAGAATCTACAATGTTGCCGGCCACGTAAAAATCAATTCTGACCAGGTCTTCGGCTCGGTAATTATCGAGTTCGTAGTTGAATGACCCGTAACCACTGGTCACCGATTTTAGTTGGTCATAAAAATCTGTCAGCAAATTTGCAAGCGGCGCTTCAAAACTGATTAAAGCTTGTTCATCAATATAGCTCAGGTTGCTCTGGCGGCCGCGCTTTGAAACGATAAGTTGCAAGACCGAACCAATATATGCTTTCGGCACGACGATTTCGCCTGTTATCCAAGGTTCGCGAATTTCTCTGATTTTACTGACATCAGGCAGGTCGCTGGCACTTTTGATGTCCAGTTCACCGCCACTTGAAAGACTAACCTGATAATCGGTCGAGGGATTGGTGACGATCAAATCCAAATCGTATTCGCGTTCCAACCGTTCGCGAACAATATCCATGTGCAAAAGACCAAGGAAACCAATTCTTACGCCGAATCCCAACACAGGTGAATTTTCCGGTTCGAACTGCAGAGCAGAATCGCTGAGACTAAGTTTTTCGATGGCATCTTTCAGATTTTGATAATCGTCGTTACTGACAGGGAAAAAACCGGCGTAAACGAACGGTTTGACTAATTTATAACCCGGCAGTTGTTCGTTCGAATGCGAACGCTTGGTCGTTACAGTATCACCAACACGAGCATCACGAGTCGTGCGTAAATTTGTGACTATATAGCCGATTTCACCGGTCGCAAGTTCTGATCCCGGTTTCATAATAGGACTCAATGAACCGACTTCCAAAGCAATTCCTTCTGCCGCCGTCGCAATCATCTTGACGGAATCGTTTTTTTGAATCTTGCCGTCAACCACGCGAACGTACAGGATCACGCCGCGATAATCATCATAGTAGCTATCGAAAATAAGCGCTCGCGTCGGCGCGTTTTCGTCACCCTGAGGCGGCAAAATCCTATCAATAACGGCTTCAAGCACATCATCGACGCCCTCTCCCGTCTTGGCGCTGATTTTTATTATATCTTCTTCACGACAACCTAGTAGATTGATTATTTCAGCACTGACCCTAGGCACATCGGCCGCCGGCAAATCTATCTTGTTTAGAACCGGGATTATAGTCAGGTCCGCATTGAGCGCCAAATATACGTTGGCCAATGTTTGGGCTTGGATACCTTGGCTGGCGTCAACGACCAAAACCGCTCCTTCGCAAGCTTGAAGTGATCGGCTTACTTCATAGCTGAAATCAACATGGCCCGGCGTGTCAATCAGGTTCAAGTCGTAGCCTTTATATTTCATTCTGACCGGCGCTAACTTGATAGTAATTCCCTTTTCACGCTCTAGCTCCATACTGTCGAGCAGCTGTGATTTCATATCGCGCTTTTCAACCGTGCCGGTTATTTCGAGCATCCTATCGGCCAGCGTCGATTTGCCGTGATCAATATGCGCGATGATGCAAAAATTTCTGATATGTTCCGTGGTCATCCCGTTAGAACCAGGGCGCGCTTTAATCTATTCTTCAGATAACGTTTTCCCATTCCTGTTTTTAAATACTTTTCTCTAGAATAAGCATCGTCTTTGTTTGTGCAGGCTTCATAGTAGACCAGCCTGAACGGCCCGCGGCTCTTCGTCGAAGTTACTTCTCCGTTTTGATGCTGACTAAAGCGCGTCCTTAGATCGGAAGTACACCCAGTGTATAGCTTCGTATCTTTGTCAGATAATAATACATAGACATACTGCATATTGGTTCTAACGGGAATCATGCTCGCCTGAATCCGCCAAATAGAATCTTCTTTACACGATCAATTATCGGTTCGGACTCACTTAGCCCCAACATATGGCTTAGCGCTACATATGATGAGAGCCCAATCGCAACGATAAGAGCGAACTTCGGAAAACTGGCAAAAAAGCTGCGGTCGGTCGCACTAAGCGGCATTATTAGGACACATGCATAAGTGATAATTGCCATGAATCCGGTAGCACTGACCATACGTCCGATTGCATGAATAAATACTTTATCAAACAGACCCGGTATACGCACGGCCATTATTGTGAACAGGATGAACGCCTCGACGATTGACACGATTGCCGTAGCCCAAGCCAAACCGTAAGGCCCCAAATCCAACACCATCGTAAACCATATCGCCAGCGTAATATTTAGCGCAATCGAGAAAAGCGAAATATACAGCGGAGTTCTGGTGTCCTGCTGAGCATAAAAACTTCTGGCCGAAATATGATAAATCGATCGAAATAATATAGCGATGACAAGAATTCCTAAAATACCGGACATCAAAACGTCGCCGCCGTTTTTGATGAAGTTGATCAAATAACCGCGTCCAAAAAAGGCAATCGCCGTAACTGGCAGCGCCAACCAAATGATGACGCGAAGCACAGCCTGCAATTCCTTTTTGAACAAATCCGGTCTGCCCTGACCCATACGCTCAGCCATTTTTGGAAATGCCGCCGTACTGATAGCCACACCGATCAAATTAATTGGGACGAATGACAAAGTTGATGCCTGCTGATAAGCACGAATCGTACCGGCAGTCATTCGCGATGCCAGATTGGTTTCGACGATGCTGTTTACGTAATCAATTCCTTGGTCAAGTGATCTAGCCGGCAACAAAGATAATACTTTTCTAAATCCCTTGTTTTGCCAATAAATCTTGAACCTGTAATCAAAACCCATGCCAAACAGACCAATACAGCTGACCAGCAGCTGCATGATTGAACCTAGCACGACGCCCAGAGCCACGCCCATAATACCGCCGTCAAATATCTGCCAGCCGAAAATATTAATGCCGCCGGTGAAATAAAATATACCGATGATAATACCAACGTTGTAAACGGCCGGCGCCAAGGCGTAAAACGTAAAACGCCCGACAGCCTGTTGCATGCTGGAAATAACGGATGCTATCGCGAATAAGAAAGGATTGATAGCGATCACCCTCATCATGCTGACCGCCAACGCACGGCTTGACTCATCAAGACCCGGACCGACGACATATCGGACTAGCTGTTCGGCAAAAATGATTATCAGAACGCTAGTAAACAAAGTAGCAAGCGCCATTAAATTTAGAATGCTGGTCGATAATTCCCAAGCCGACTTTTTGTTGCCCATTGCCAAACGCTGGTTAAAAACCGGAATGAAAGTTACGCTAAGCGCACCCGAAACAAGTATGAAAAACATAAAATCAGGTACGGTGAACGCTACCGTATAAGCGTCAATCCCTTGCGGATATGTCGAATAATACAGGCCGTTCAGCTGACGATCGCGAATCAACCCCAACACACTGGAAAGCAGCGTCGAACCGGCCAACAGCGTGGCCGCCAATTTGAGAGGCAGTTTGGTGTTGGCCCTGGCTACGGTGCTTTCTAGACGTCCCATGAGAATTGATTGCCAGGCTTAGTAGAGCTTAGCCTCCTCTGGTAAAATTGCGTCTTTGAGTATTTTGTCGACTTCTTCCGATTCTAACGTTTCTTCCTCTAGCAAAGCTTTTGCCAATTTATCCAAGCTGTCGCGATTACTGGTAATGACGATTTCGGCGCGCTTCGCCGCTTCGTGAATCAAATCAGCGACTTCTTTATCAATTTCCCTGGCAGTGTCATCACTGTAAGGACGTTCGTGTGTCATTCGATCGAACATCATTCCGCCGTTGTCTTCATGAAAAACTTGGTCACGTAATTTCGTACCCATTCCCTGTTCAAGAATCATTTCGCGGGCGATTTCGGTCGCCTTGCGTAAATCAGAACCGGCTCCGGTCGTGATGCGGTCTTTGCCGTAAATAATTTTTTCGGCGACACGACCGCCAAGCGCTCTGGCTAGAATGTCTTTGAATTCAATTAGGCTGGTAAAGCTTTTGTCTTCCGGTGGCAAGAACCACGTTACACCACCCGTCGCGCCGCGAGGGATAATCGTTACCTTGTGAACGGGATCGCTTTCTGGCATAACATGACCGACGATTGCGTGTCCGGCTTCATGATATGCTGTCATCTCTTTTTCTTTATCGCTCATAATTTTAGTTTTACGTTCCGGACCGATGGCAATCTTTTCGAAAGCTTCAGTCAAATCGACATTATTGATTTTTTTGGCGTTGCGGCCAGCAGCGACGATAGCGGCTTCGTTGGCGATATTTGCCAAATCCGCTCCGGATGAGCCGGCGGTTTTAGCCGCCAAAGAGTCAAGATCGACGGTTTCATCAACCGGTTTGTTCTTGAAATGAACTTTCAAAATCGACAAACGGTCACGGCGTTCCGGTAACATAATGTTCGTGCGACGGTCAAATCGTCCCGGTCGCAAAAGAGCTGGGTCTAGCACGTCGGCACGGTTGGTGGCCGCCAGTACGATTACATTCGCGCCGGTCTCAAAACCATCCATCTCGACTAAAATCTGATTCAAAGTCTGTTCGCGTTCATCATGACCGCCACCCATGCCGCTGCCGCGCCTGCGCCCGACTGCATCAATCTCATCGATAAAGATAATCGAAGGCGCGTTCTTTTTGGCTTTGGCGAACAAATCGCGTACACGACTGGCGCCGACACCTACGAACATCTCGACGAATTCCGAACCGGAAATCGAAAAGAACGGCACGTTAGCTTCACCGGCAACCGCACGCGCCAGTAGCGTTTTACCGGTACCGGGATTGCCGACCAACAGCACGCCGCGGGGAATTTTGGCACCCAACGTTTCATATTTTTTCGGATGTTTCAAAAAGTCGACGACTTCCTGAAGGTCTTGTTTAGCCGAATCGTTTCCGGCAATATCCTCGAAGGTAACTTTCTCCTTGTCCACGCCGTATAGCTTAGCCTTTGACTTACCAAAACCAAGCGCCTGATTATTCTGCCCCTGAGCCTGGCGCATCATGACCATGAAAATTCCGCCGATTAAAATTACCGGCAAAATAATTATTGCCAAATTCCAAAGCGTATCGCTGGTAGTTGACGGCGGAATGACATTTACGGTCGTTACACCGGTCTTCAAGCCCTGCTCTAGCAAGTTACCGCTCTGTTTGACGGATTTCTCGGTCGGTTTACTTTCACCCTTCAGAGTTACTTTAACATCGTCGCCTTGAACTTCCAATTTGGAAATCTTGCCTTCGTTAGCCTCTTTGATTACCTGCGAAATTGGCACGTCTTTTAAAGTCTCCTGCGGTGACAAGAACGCAATACCTACCAAAATACAAAAAATAATTATTGCCCAAAACAAAGTCAGACGTATCAAATCGCCAGGCTTCTTGTTCATAGTTGGGGTTTTCATTGCCATAAAAAATTACATGTTCCTTTCAAGTCTAGCGTTTTTTAGTGTCACTATCTCTGTAATTATTTTATCAGTTTAATCGTAAAATTACGAGAGGTGAACCTAATCTCGACGCCGCCGCCGGCCTGCAAGGTCTTGCTTGGCAAGAAATTAATAATCGCGTCCAAAGCTTTTTCGGTTTGAGGCCGAGTCAATCTGGCATCAGTCATACGACGCAGCAATTCCAAAGCGACCTGTTTGTCCAAATTAGCAAACATCGAACGTTGATGTATCTGGCCTTCGCTGACTAAACCGGCAACCGCATCGTCAATCATTTGTTTCAGATATTTTTGTTGCTGCCACAGTCCTAGCAGCTGCCTTTTCGAATCGTCACCCAAGTCGACCAGTTTTTGGCGTATGCGATTGCGCAGATATTTGTCATCGACATTTGTCCTGTCTTCGCGCCAAGAAAGATTATTGTCTTTGGCATATTTGATGATTTCCGTTTTCGTCATATCAGTCAGCGGCCGGATGATATCGGAATCCATGACGGCCAGTCCCCGCCAACCGGTACCGCGCGACAGATTAATCGCGATCGTTTCGATGACATCGTCGGCATGATGAGCCGTAACGATAGCCGCGCCGTGCTTTTTGGCAACCGCGCGCAAAAATTCGTAGCGTCTTTCACGCGCCAAATCTTCGCTGGCTTTTTCGCCCAATTCCTCACGCTTGGTCTCAAACGGCAACCCGTATTTTTCAGCCAAGCTTTTTACGAAATCGGCATCTTGTTTCGAATCCGGCCTGATGCCGTGGTCAAAATGTGCCACGACTAGTTTTAAATCAGGCCGTTTCGCCAGCATGTCCAAAAGAACCACCGAGTCCACCCCGCCGCTCACCGCCACGACATATTTTTTCATATCACCAGTATACAGGCTGCAATCTATAATCCTTTAATTTTAATGTCGTTAATAAAACGCTACGAACACAACCTTAAAATTAGCTTATCAGGGTCGGACCCTGATAGATGATTATGAACTGTAGAAAATCTATCCGTTTTTTGTTACAATCAATCAGTACGATTGAGGCAGCGTAGCTTCCTGTCATTCGACAGGACCATACCGAATGATATGGCAGTTGGCCCAGCCGAAGGCGGTAATTTGTATATATCGCGTAAACGCTCTAACCAACTAATCTATTTTGCCAAAGCACATTACAATATTGTACGGTTCAACAAATCAAGCTTTAGCTGTTTGTTGAAGCGAAAGGAGGAATAACGGAGGTATGAAGCTTTTGCCGCTTGCGGCAAAACGGAATATCCGAAGTGCATTCCGACGCGGCAGCGTAGCTCAGTTGGTTAGAGCGTAGGACTCATAAGCCTAAGGTCACAGGTTCGATCCCTGTCGCTGCTACCAATAAAATTACCTCATCCAAAGATGGGGTTATTTTATTGGTAAGTATCATACGATTCAAACTGTGACTTGCCGAGCTCCGGCGTTAAGTCACAAGTGAGACCCGCAAGTCTGCGGGTCGCAAGGAAACCTTCCGCTACAAACTATGTTTGCAATCGCGAAGTTTCGAGGTCGCGGAACGCGACCGATCCATGTCGATATTCCACCTTATCGAAAGATGGGCTCCTTTAGTTTTGCGTGATTATCACTAGAATTAGTACTGACAATACCGCCACTACAATCGGTGCGAAGCGAAACTTTTTGTATAATAGTTTGTTCAAAAAACCAACAACCACTACCGATGCACCCATAATGCACGGGTTACTTATCAAAATAATATAGCGACCAAGTAAAAAATATACTATACCCAATGGGTTTACAAGGAAAGTGATAAGTAAGTAAATGACATCAAGAAATAATACAGTAAAACCAATTTTTATAATATCAACAAATGATAATGATTCTTTGTTTTTTAAGAAATAAAAATATATAGAGAAGACAAACCCAATTATCGCAGGAAAAATGATGTATATTTTTTCATGACTAAAATATATTGAACCTATCGTATTAACAAATAAAATATATGCAACGATTATTATAATTGCAGGTAATAATATTTGCTTCTTAAATGATTTTTTTCTTCTACACCCCCGGCTATTGTATTGCCTGAAATTTGAGGTGCATCTTCTGGTACAACGGAAGGTTGAAATATCGACTGATTGGGGGGCTGAGGTTGTGACGGATATTCCGTTTGACTAAATTGAGAGTTTCGATTATCAACAACTGGCTGATTGGAAGCCTCATTTACTATTTTTTCCGTTTGTTCAGAATCTTCATTTTGCATTAACTCAATATTACCACGTGTTTCAACAAAATGATTATTCAATTTAAGCCAAATGTATCGACATTTGGATGGAAAATTTTCAGCCCCATCACTGCTTCCAAAGAAAAGACATCAACCAACAAGATCATACAAAGTCTTCTCATGCCCATAAAAAGCAGCCCAATAGGTTTCGCCGTATTGATAATGCCACCATTCGCTTTCAAGCGGTGCGAAGCCGGCTTTTAGCATTGAATTCAATAATATCAATCTGTTTTCGTACTGTTTGGCGGTTATTAAATTGCTATGCAAGCTGGCGATATCGCCGTCAGTATTCGGCGGGCATCCCATGTCGACAAATTTTTTTGCAAGGTTATCAAAAACATCGATATCAACCGCGCCGCCGGTTACATGAGGCGGGCACGAAATAGCCGGGTCAGCGACATATTTGCGCGCATATCGCAGATGCTGGTTTTCATTCCAATCTGGATGAGACGACCGACTGATTGCTATCAATGCTTTTAATAACCTTTGCTGGACTTCTGGCGGGCGATAGCCGGCTTTTAGGATTATTGACCACGACTGTGGCAAATTCTGCTGAGCGGCCAGCAGTTTATTAGCGACGCTTTCCCGGACCGATAGTGAAAAGTCCGGATGCTTTTCTATATATTCCCGGTAGCATTCACCTTCGATGTCATCGGCGATATCCCAAAATGGCTGGCAACGAAAGCCCATAGATTCAAGCTCTGTCTGATTGACTAGTCTTTCGCCGTTTTCGAATCGCGTTATTTTAGCCGCTTGTTTTGTAAAGGATATTTTCGATTGCTCAATCAAGTCTCTAATCATGCGCTTAATCCTGTCGACTTCGAACGATACGGTCGCAAATCGATGACTGTTCCATTTTCAAGCAATTCGTGTTGGGATATCTCTTCGATCACAGCCAATCCCCGCGAATCAACCACGCTATAAATGTGTTTGCGCGGCGTTTCGCCCATCAAAATGCAGGCGTGCTCAAACAATTTTGATACGGTTTTCATTCGATTTTCGTCCCGGACATACTCGACCATATTCGGTCCGCCAAGATGTATCGTTTTGTCGCTGCCTTTCTCTTGTGACAATAGCATATCAAAAGCCATCATGCCATTTAACGGAATCATCACGCCGGTAGTTTTCCCGCCCAAGTAGATATCGTCAATATTTTGACTTCGGTCAAACGCAACGATTTTACCGTCCTCGCAAACCATTCGATTTAATTCGTCCATTTCCATGCACGCCGCGATCATCGCGTCCAATGCATCAGGATACTGTTTGAAGTATTTCATCATGGCAATCGGTTTGTTATTCAAATCCAATCGCTCTAATGTACCGTTATGTATCTCGTCTAATGTCTCTTGCTCGCCATTGTACGGATTGACGGCGTCGCAATATCCGACTACTCGGCCGCTGGCCTTTTTATTACTGGCAAGCGAGATGTTACCCATTTTCCTCAATATTCTATGCGGCGACGAATAATTGTCATTGCCCTGAATCGTATCGACCATCAAGACTTCGACGCCAGGCGGCAAACCGGCCATAATGGCCATCTCGTTGGGCGGCTGATTACCCACATGCGTACTTCGCCTAACGATCAGGGTATTAGACTCAATCGTGTCGGACAATTCGCCTATCGTCATGTCCGGGGTTTCTATTTTCACTTTTTCCATAACTCATTCCTTTTTTCTTAAAGATAAAAAATACCGTCCTGGTGACGGTCTGGTTTATATTTTTCAATCTCTTTGATTATTGCAAGATACAGAACAAACCGTCACGATGGGTGCCGGTAAACCAATAGAAGTTAACTTTCATGGTTCGTTTGTTCATATTGGATATACTTTAACACACAATGCCCGATATGCAAATGGGAAATCAAAAAATATTGCCATCCGTAATTGCACAGAGGCTTTGTTTCACAGGGTAGTTATTTATTTTTATAGCCCTCAAAGAAACTTAGTCCTATCCATTTTTTTTATTTCAATTACAACGATAGCAATAAAAAAGGCAACCATCGAAAAATTGACAATTTCATCATAATCAATCGGTTTTAAGCGAAGTAACTTACAAAAGCGCCGGTTATAGCTAAAAATTGCAATGCTTTAGCCGCGAATAACCCCAAATAAAAACCGCTACTAAATCGTTTCTTTCGAACAAATAGCGACTCGTAACCGCTGCGATAACAAAAAACGTCGGATAATTTTAATGCAATTCAGGATAAAATTCTTTTCATCCGAACATTAGCCATTCCGGCCTAAATATCAACAGAATTCCGATAATCACCATCAATGCGCCTCCTATGACATTGGAATATTTGGAATATTTGGTCGAGATTCCGGTCAATTTCAAAGTCGCCATTGCAATGACAAATACAATAATATCGTCCAGCATGAAGAATAAAATATATAACAGGATATAACCGTAATACTGCCAAGCGGGCAGGTCACTCAAGGCCAACACCTGCGTATATACTGCAGGAAAACCGGCCGAGCAGACCAACTCAACTAAATTAACCGCAAAAGCAAGTAATATTATGCCGCCAAGCGCCAATAGTATGCTTTTATCCTTGGCGATTTCTTTGAGTTTTTCAAATACAGCCCGACGCTTTTCATCACCCGTGACTTCGCACCCGCCGTCTCTCGAATCCAGCCCTTTTTTCAAATGATATCCGCCGCCTACTATTGCGACTGCGCCTATTGCAAGCCGAACCCATATTACAAAACCGAGGAACAAAATAATATTCAACCAGGCAGCCATAAATAGAAAATAGACGAACGACGAAGTAACTATAAAAGTGACTCCCAGAAGCCACATCTTTTTTCTGTCTTTAAAACCAAGCAATAAACTAATTAGAAACAATAGCACCCACATCGCACAAGGGTTGAACCCGTCAAGAGTGCCGATTATCACAGTTAGTAGCGGTAGAGAAAAATCAAGCGCGTTTATCTTGCCGAAAAATGGCAGATTCATCATTTTTTCGTCTTTCTTTTTTTCTTGCCCGCTTTCAATCTGTTTCTCCGTCGATTTTTCCTGATTGTCACTAGCCGATGAGGTAGTTAACGAGGCGACCGAGTCTGGGCACTTCGAATCCAGGCACTGCTTTAACCTGCTTTCGATTTCTGATTCGGTAATACCTTCTGAAAAACCAATAAATTCCCGATCGCCGATTATCAAAAACGGAACACCGCCTGCGTCAACATCCAATTTGTCAGCGACTGACTGCATCAGCGATATGTTCGATTGACTGTGATAAATTTCGTATAAGTTCAGTTTTACGTTCGGGTATTTGGGTAAGGTTTCTATTAAAAATGTTTTTTCTTTGGCACAGTGTGGACAGCCATCCCCCCAAAACAGATAAATATTCAACTGCTCGGAGGCTTTGGCCACCGGAACGAAGGAAAATGCCAAGAAAAAACAAAGCGCCAGTATTTTTACTATCTTGGGCATTATTTTTCTCGATTTTCAGTAATAATCTCGATTAATTTGTCTTTTTCTAACTCTCCGCTAAGTCTCATAAATTCTTTACCTGATTTGTCTAAAAAAACAAAGATAGGTAACTTATCGTCAATATTATATTTTGATACGAATTCTTTATCGGCATCAAAATCATGATATTCCGTCTCAAGCCAAGGATTTTCCTTTTCGATTTCAGCCCATCTTGGCTTCATCACCAAACAGCCAGAGCACCAAACCGCACCGAATTTTAATACTTTCATTTCACATCCTCCTTGTCTTTTTCTATTCTTATCGCCTCACCGTATATTAAAGCATGACTAATTTTATTATACGCGCTTGATAAAATGCGCTGGAAGGTACTCTGGCTTGTTCTCATCAATTCCGCGCATTCAGATTGGTCAAGATTCTCGATATTTTTCAGCCTCAGAGCTTCTAGCTCTTCTAAACTTAGATTAACCACAATCAAATCGCGCAGCGGTATCCCCTGCGGTTTAAAATATGTGACACTGGGGTCAAATCCGATACAGCGTTTGAGTCTGGGTCTTGGCATTAATGTTTTCTATTTTATAACAATGGGCGTTTATTTATTTTCTTTTATCTCTTTTTCCACAGCTTCAAGCTCGTCCTTCATCAAACCAAGCTCCTCTTCAAGAAGCTTCTTTTTTTCTTCTGGGTCAATCGGCTGTCGTAAAAATGACTCGCGACCGGCCAAACCCCTTAAAAATATTCGACCGCATCCCGGACAATATCCGCTACCGCAAGTTCCCATACCGCGCCCTGTTCCTGGGCCCTTTCCGGCCGGGCCTGTTCCATCTAATCTTGGCATATTATACCTCCTTTTTGATCTTACTATTACATTATGAGTATATACCCATTATTACTAAAGGTCAATAATCCAGTAGTCATTTCTTGATATCCGCCATATCATTGCTTCATAAGTCAATTCGACTCGCATCAGACATAGAACACTAGCCGCTAAAGAGGTATAATAGTAAGTACAAAGGAGGTTCGCGTTATGATACAACTACCTACCAATTCTGAAATCAAAACTTTAAAGGCTTATAGGGAGCCTGATTGCATAAGTATTTATGCACCGTACATCACCCCGAATTCATCTGACAACCCTAATCGGACACAGCTGAAAAACTTTCTGAAGGAGGCCCGCCAACAACTATCAGCCAAGAAAATAAATGAACGTAAAATTGATGAGTTGTTGTCACCAGCCATAAAAATGCTTGACGGTGAAGAATTCCGCATGAATTACAAACACGGTTTAGCGGTCTTTATCGGCCCCGATTTCTTTAAATATTATCACTTGCCACCGAAGGGAATCAGCCAGTCGATGGTAATCGGTAAAGGCTTTATCATCCAACCAATCGTGGAGTTACTCGCCAAAAGCCCGTCATACTTCGTCCTGATTCTCAGCCATAACGGCGCAAAGCTGTTGAAAGGCGACAGATACAATATCGAACCGGTTGAAAAATACGGTTCCATGAAAGATGATCTGAGAATCGACGAATATCCCCGTGAATATCAGACTCACTCCGTGGCACCCGCGGGCACCGGCAAGGGCTCAGAGAGAACCCACGGCCAGTATAACGAGACCCAGGTCGACAAAGACATGCTGGCAAAGTTCTTCCATAACATCGACGGCAAGATGAACAAAATCATGAAAAAAGACGACTTGCCGCTGATTATCGCCGGAGTCGATTATCTGTTACCCATTTACAGGCAAGCTAATACTTATCCGAATTTGAAGGATGATGAGTTGCAAGGCAATTACGAACACACCCCGCTTGATGTTATCTGTAAAAAAGCTTACAAAATTATCGCCCGTAAAACAACTTAAAAGAAAAACCCGCCACGATGTCGTGACGGGTAGATATGATCTGATGCTTATTTGCGCTATTTAATGATTTCTAATCTCATCCTGATATCCGGCGGGACATTGCCTTGCCAAAAGTAGGAATTCTTGAGAACATAATCATTATAAGAGGTAGCTGTCCGGTTTGCTCTCATCTTGGCTTGTTCAGCCCAGCCTTGTTTCTCGGTATTAGACGAATCTTTGAACTGGTCATAGATAGTCTTGTCGGCATCGTATGATGCCATCATTGCCCGAGCGGTGTCTTCGACCTGTTTACCGGCCTCATAACTGGCATTCACGCAAGCCTTTTCTACCTGGTGTAAATATCCGTTCCAGGTTGCACGCCCCAAAGGCGTAAAACCGAAAAATACGAATGCTGCAAACACCAAGGTGCCGGCAAGAGTCAGAATTGTCTTCTGAGTTCCAGTCATTATTTAGCACCTCCTACTTGTTTGAACGTTACGATCGGGTTACTTACCTCCACGGGAACATCCGTGTAATAATACAGTCCGTTCCATTCGTGATAATTGCCGTCAGGGGTGAAGGAAAACACTCCGTCGTCATTCTGGCCATAACTACCGTCAACATCGGCTAGCCATAGTGAATAAGTATCTGCGTACTCTTCACTATCCGGCGTAATGTAACTGTTTAGCGATGTTATTTTACCGTCAACAATGAATTTGTTGACCACAGCACCGCTCTCAGTCATGAGAACAACGTAGCCCAAGGGCTTGTTGATTGGACAAGGAAGGTTTATCGCCTTTTCTCTCTGTCCATTAACCCAGTACGCCCGCCTGATAAGATTATATCTTTCAAGCGAATACTCAATATCAGTTGGGGTCGGCTGGGCTTTTTCCAGATTTTTTGATACCATCTGTTGCCTTTGCGCGTCCGTGGGAGAAACTTCACAGCCTACAAGACCGAGAGATAGAACGGAGATAAAAACGACGAGTAACAATAAAGATACTTTTCTTTTCATGGATATTATCCACTCCTTTCCTACCTGATTCGCCATACGAACCAGACTCGAGCCGGGGCCACCGGACTCACTTTAGGGGTGACCCCCAAAGCAACCCGCTTGAGCAGGTCTAACAATAAACCTTGGCCAAGATTGATCGTTAGACCTGCTCATTACTTACCAAATAAGCATATTAAAGATCAGTTAAATAGAACTTTTTAAAACTCCTATCTAAACTGTGCTATTATATCATACTAATGATATGATGTCAACTATGTGCGTTG
>CAZEGB010000003.1:0-36202 GCA_964511655.1 uncultured Saccharimonas sp. (SeqCode)
TTCAACCAACTGGACGACCACGATATCGATATTGTCGCCAAGCAATTATTCCAACTACATTCAATCAAAGCCGACGATTATTTCACGTTCGCCAAAGAAAACGGCTTCCATGACCTGAGAATCGGTTCAGGCGAAATAAAAATCGAAACTCCTTTAGACCATTTAAATACGTATGGGTATGCAAGGTTCGAAATAGTCAAAAAAGGCTGCAAGGACACGTATATCGTCAACTGGTTGGAAACCAAACTTGAAGAAAACAAAAAAATAGTCGATAAATTGATGAGTACATCGCTTGGTGAAGCGCACCCCCAGTGGGGCGACATCGGCGGCAACCTAAGGCGCACAGGCGAAAAAATATTCTTTACCGACTTCGAACATTCGTGCCTGGGTTACGGTTCGGAACTATCATATATCAAGATACACTCGCACATGGACGAAGATAAATTCAAAAAATTAGTATCACGCTATTCGTATTGCAGTAAACAGCCTGAGAATGAATTGTACGATTCTATATCCGTAAGCGAAAGGTTGACGAGAGTAAACGACGTCGTCTGGGCCGCGATGAAGTGGGTACTGGCCGACACGCCAGACAAGTCTGACAAATATCGAGAACTGACCTATAAACGGCTAGGGCTTGCCGAAAAAATATAATAATATCACCCGCAGTAATGTTTCGAGTAATTAATTAAATCTACCCAAATAATGCTTCAGTTCGGCAATACTGCCTCGAATGTCATCAAGCGCCCGATGGGCATCGGGTTTCGGAAACTTATCACCGTATTTATTTTCAAACACCACTTTCCAGGCACTGACATCCAGCATGCGGTAATGAAGGCGCTGGTTCAGCCTTGGCCAGTTTTTATTGATAAACTGGCGGTCGATATGGATTGAATTGCCCGCTAGAAGTACCGGCAAGCCGGCTTGAAAGTGCTCATCAATAAGGCTTAGCAGTTCGTCTTCGATTTCTGACAGCGATTTGCCGTTTGGGTTCTGTTCCAACAAACCATTTTTAGAATCAGGATTTGCATCCCAAAAAACCGAATTTGCAGCCAACCTTTCATTCAAAACCGTCTCTTCGTTTTTAATGACGCCTTGATATGTGGCGATTTCATTAAAATCCCAGTCGGTCGCGATGGCCGCTACCTCCAATATCAAATCATCGGACGGAAACAGGCCGGTCATCTCTAAATCAAGCCACAAAATTCGTTCGATTGGCGTATGAAGCAGTTTTTTGTCCATATTATTTCTTTACAGGTATATTATCTATTTTGAGCAGCCGCACGATGACGTATACCACCAATGCTATGACGATAAAGTTGACGAAATCGTTCAAGAATATACCATAATGCAAAACCGTCGGCGTCCCGCCGGCAGTTTCACCCATCGTCCAGGCCAGCCCTTTCAAGCCTTCGGCCGATCCCAGCAACAAACCTATCGGCGGCATGACGACATTATCAACTAATGATTTGACTAATATACTGACCGCACCACCCAACACCAAGCCTACGGCCAGGCCAACGACACCTTGAGTGCGAATAAAGTCCAAAAAACCTTTAAGCTGCGACTCGCCCACTTTGGCAATAGCGACCGAATTAGCCTCGACTTGTTTGACAGCTTTGATAACTTTTGTTTTTTTCGATTTTGGCATTTTGTTACCCCCAATCTATTTACATTCTAATCGGCACTTCTATCCCAAGCAGGCTTAGCCCATGCGCAAATACGTGACTGGCTTTCTTCAGAATACCCAGGCGCGCCTGTTTTTCGATATCACTAACATCACCCGTCGCTATCGGTGTCTGTTCGTAATAACGGTTCAAGTCCTTGGCCAGTTCATACAGGTATGATGCGATTTTATGCGGTTCCAAATCGCGGGCCGATATCCTTACGACTTCGGGATATTCCAATAGTTTCATGATTATCGCTTTTTCCGGTTCAAAGTCATAATCCTTGATTTCGGTATGATTCAAGTTATTGTCGCGCAAAATTTTGTTGACGCGAACAGCCGCGTATTGGACATAAGGACCGCTAAAACCGCTGAGCGCAAAGATATTATCCCAACTGAACAGGATATTGGTCCGGCGATCTGCCATAAAGTCGCTAAACTTGATTGCCCCTAGCGCGACTTTTTTAATATCTTCGTCAGATACATCACGGCCTTTGACGATTTCTCGAGCCCGCGCTTCTGCTTGGTCCAACAATTCTTCCATTAAAACGACACCTTTGCGGCTGCTCATCTTCTCGCGAGTGCCGTCTTCGTTGATCTGTTCGATCATGCCGAACCAAAGGTGAATCAATTCGGTTTTAATACCAAGTTTTTTAGCCAACGCAAACAGCTGCGTGAAATAAAATTGCTGTTCGGGGCCGACCGCATAGATTACCCTATCGGGGTGCAACATCGATTCGCGGTACAGAATCGTAGCTATGTCGGTCGTGGAATACAGCGCCGTGCCATTGGACTTTTGCACCAAAAACGGCACATCAATGCCGTATTCGTCAAGTTTTACGATGACCGAACCGTCATCGTTTTGAACGGCTATGCCCTTCGACAGCATATCCTGGATTGCCTGTTTGCCCTTGGGCGCAAAAAACGCCTCGCCCAGTTCAAGATCGGTCGAAATTCGCATCCTGTTCATAATTTCATGGATGTGCGCCAAGCTGATTTCATTAAAACGACGGCTGTATTCCTGAGCCTCAGTGTCACCGTTTTCTAGCTTTAGCAGCCATTCCTGCACCTGATCCGCCATTTGTCTCTCGCCAACTGCCGCCTCGTCCTTGAGCGCCTTTTTGGTTCTGATATATATCCGGCCGAGTTCATAAACGCCTCCGTTGTCGAGTTTCTCGTTATCGCTGAACTCCAAAAACCCGACCACCCAGATTCCAAACGGAGCACCGTAATCGCCGATGTGATTATCGGTAACCACTTTCCAACCGGTCGCCTCCATCAGCCTTTTGACCGCCCAGCCCTGATTGCCAGGGCGTAAGTGACCGACACTATAGGGTTTGGCGACGTTTGGGCTTGGGTATTCGACGATAACGGTTTTGCCGGCGCCGTCCTTATTTTCGCCGTACGCAGGATTCCAAGATTCGTCGAGCATATCGGATAGTTTTTTGGCCGAAACGCGCAAGTTTATAAAACCGGGTCCGGCAACCGTAACTTCCGAAAGTTCACCGTTTTTACGAAGTTCATCCGCCAACGAATCAGCGATTTCGCGGGGATTTTTACCCACGGTTTTCGCCAGTTGCATTGCAATATTAGTGGAATAATCGCCAAATTTAGGGTCAGGGCTACTAAGCTGGACAGTTTGTTCAGATTCAAACAACTTAAAAACCGCGTCCTGAATAATTTTGGATATCTTGTCCATTATTTTTTAGTATATCAAAGATTGGTGCTAATTCGCTCAAGAGCGGCGATAAACGCGCCCATGCGCAGGTCGGTATTTGACTCTTTGGACTTTTTAAGGACCCTTTTAGCGGACTTTGTCATCAAGGGTTTTAGCTTGGCAAAAACTTCTGCTTCGGACCAGGATTCGCCTTTTAGGTTTTGGTCCCATTCAAAGTAAGAAACTACCACGCCACCTGAATTTGCCAGGATATCCGGCACGACCGGTATGCCTTTTTTGAACAGTTTTTCATCCGCGCTAGATGTAATCGGACCGTTAGCCAGTTCAAAAATAGCCTTGGCGCGAATTTTATCGACATTAGCGTCGACAATGACATTCTCCAGGGCTGCCGGGATCAGTAAATCGCACTCCATTTGCAGCAGTTCATCGTTGGTGATATTTTTGGACCCGTCAAAGTCCAGTACCGATCCGGTCGCTTTGCTGTGAGCCAAAAGTTTATCAATATTCAAACCTTTTGGATTATAGACGCCGCCTTTGTAATCCGAAACCGCGACGACATCGTGCCCGGCTTTACTCCAAATCGCGGCCGCATTAGAACCGACGTTGCCAAAGCCTTGAACTGCTATTTTAGACTTATCATCAATTCCCAACTCGTCCTTTAAAGCTTCAAAGACATAAAATCCGCCCTGAGCGGTGGCCACTTCCCTGCCCAATGATCCGCCTTGGCCGACTGGCTTTCCGGTAATGACCGCTCCGCTTGTATCACCGGTTATCTTTTCGAATTCGTCGGCCATCCAAGCCATTATCTCTGCCGTAGTGTTGACGTCAGGCGCCGGCACGTCTTTGTGCGGCCCGATAAAATCAGATAATTTCTGCACCCAGCCGCGCGACAACCTCTCTAATTCGGCATTCGATAATTCTTTCGGGTTAACGGTGATTCCGCCTTTACCGCCGCCCATGGGTATCTGCGCAACCGCGCACTTCAAGGTCATCCAAAAAGCCAGCGCCTTTACTTCGTCGATCTCGGTATCATGATGATATCTGATACCCCCTTTATAAGGGCCTAAGGCATTGTTGTATTGCACCCGATAGCCATGAAATATGCGCTGAGAGCCATCATCCATCTTGACTGGAATCGAGATTTTAACTTTTCGGTCTGGATATCTTAATTGACTAATAAATTCTTGGTCGAATTGCTTGATTTTGGCGACTTTGTCCAATTGCGCCATCGCGTTGTCGAATGGGTTCTGCATGATTAAATTCCTTTTTTAGTGTTATGGTCCGGATTGTTCTAAATGTTATTCCATGGCAGCCCTTATCAATCCGGTAAATAACGGGTGAGGTTTGGTTGGACGCGAACGAAATTCAGGATGCGCCTGAGTGGCGACAAAATACCGACTGGCGGGCGCTTCGATAAATTCGACTAATTTTCCGTCCGGCGAAGTACCGCTGATAATCAAGCCGCCTTTTTTAATATCGTCTAGGAAGGCTTGGTTGACTTCGTATCGGTGGCGATGGCGCTCGGTGATGTCAGTTTTGCCGTACAGAGCCCCGGTTTTCGATTCTTTAACTAGTTTTGCCGGACAGTCACCTAAGCGTAAAGTCCCACCGGTCGATTCTTTGCCGGCTTGTCCTTCCATGATATAGACGACGTCATGCCGGGTTTCAGGCGCAAATTCCGTGCTATTGGCATCCTTCAGGCCGGCTTTTCTAGCGGCAGCAATAACCGCTACCTGCAATCCCAGACAAAGTCCCAAATACGGCTTATTATTATCAAGTGCGTAGCGCGCCGCTGCAATCTTGCCTTCTATGCCGCGCGGACCGAAACCGCCCGGTACCAAAAAGGCATCGACTTTTTGAAAATCCTTCTTACTGGCCGTTTCGGCATTAACCCAACAGATATCGAGGCCGACTTTTTCATGCCAAGCAGCCGCTTTTAAGGCTTCGATTACGGATATATAAGTATCTTCGTTATCCATATATTTGGCAACTAGCCCGACTTTGACGGCCTGTTTAGGTTTGCTCATTTGGCGGCGAACAATCATTTCCCAAGAAGATAAATCAGGTTCTTTTTTGACGCCCGAGAAATCAGACAACAATTTATTCAGACCGCTTTTAGCAATAACCAGCGGAACGCGATAAACGGTGTCGACATTCGGCAATAAAATCACGTGATCTTCGTCGACGCCACCGAACAAGCTGATCTTCCGAGCGACACTTAGCGGTGCGGGCTCTTCAGTCCTTACTACTACTACGTCAGGCACTACGCCAAACCCGCGCAGATCGTTAAGCGCGTTCTGAGCCGGCTTGGTCTTGAATTCTTTGCTGGTTCCGATAAACGGCACATATACTACATGAACGAATAAGCAATTTTCGCGGCCGACTTTTTGAGAAAATTCGCGAATCGCCTCGATAAAGCTCAGACCTTCATAATCACCCACCGTCCCGCCGATCTCGGTAATATGAATATCGCTGCCGTTTGCCGCATCCAAGATAGCGTTCTGAATCGACTTCGTTAGGTGCGGCACCAGCTGTACAGTCTTGCCGCCGAATTTGCCGGCCCGTTCTTCATTTATCAAATCCAAAAAAAGCCTGCCGGACAGCGTGGCATTTTTCTGCGTCAGCTCGATATCCAAAAATCGTTCGTAGTGACCTAAATCAAGATCGGTTTCGGCGCCGTCTTTGGTAACGAAACACTCGCCGTGTTCGGCCGGGTTCAAAAGGCCCGCATCAACATTAAGATACGGGTCACATTTTTGAATCGAGACATTAACTCCCTTTGCCTTTAAGACCACGCCGATACTCGATGCGGTTATTCCTTTCCCTACCCCAGATAACACACCCCCAGTTACAAAGATATATTTTTGTTTTTTAGCCATGTACTACCCTAGCCTCCATGGGATTTCATTGTAGCACGCTAAATACATGACCGCTATATCTAGCGTGATGTGTTGTTTATTCTACGCTACCAATATGGTTATATTGTTGCAGATTATATCTCTGTACCGGTGATTACCATGACGGTAAGCGCCAGGGCTACAATAATGACTGCGAACCAATAAAGCCAAGGTTTTTTGGCCTTGTAAAAGTAATACAATGCACCTGCGGTCAAAATCGCACCGACAGGAAAAGCGGCATAGGACCATCTATATAGCGCTATGCCGTCCATGATAAGAATAATTGCCGTCGGTATCGTCATAAGAGTCGCTTTGTATATATCCTCGATCTTCGATTTGTATACGAATATATAACCGATTATGATCCCTAGACTGATCAGGGCCATCATGACAGGCATATACCAGCCGTTGTTCTGCACGAAACCTGACGGCAATAACATTTCAACCCCGTTGATAATGGCTGCGTAAAATAAAAACGTCAGGTTCAGCAGTACGAAACCTGACAATGCTATAAACAAGCCTAATAAAGTGTTCCTGATATACGGATTTTTCATATCCTCTAACATATTGAACCTCCTGCAATCATTATACTATTTAAAAAAACAAATTGTATTCAAGCAAAAAAAAGACCCGTTAACGTAGGGTCAAATAGTGAGGTGAACTCACACGGCTCATTCGAGCAATTTTTCTTTGCCGCTAACAAAGAACTTCACGTAAACGTTTTACGTCGCTAATATTGTCATAAACGACTATTTTTATCTCTTTAACGTTCACCGGTCCTTCGGCGACAAAATCTTTGACTGCTCTTGCTAGAGCGTCGATAGCTACTCTTCTGGACGCATTAATGCCCGATGCTCCGCCGGTGCGGATAGTTGGAAGGGTAACTCTTCTAAGTTTCAGCCTTTCGGCTTCTCTAAGGGCGATCATGACAATGTTATAAAGTGGCTGCTCTAGATCATCGATAACGAATAAAACGTTATCAAATTTCCCCTTGTGGTGCCCACGAGGTCCAGCAAGGACGGTTTGACCGTTAACAAGCGGCTCATCCTTTACTGTTTGCAAATGAAACATAAAACCCGAGGTGTCTAAAATGGACGCACTCACGCCGTCATACCATTTGCCATTTGGACCGATAGCGGTTATTAAGGCATCCGAGGGCTCTTGGGTTATGTCACCGCCGACGACTTTGACATTAGTCACTTTCACTCCTCCTTTAGGTACAAGGGCAATAAAGCCCTAAAATTTCATCCCAGCGGGGATGATAAGCTAGATTAAAGCATTGTTATCAAATGCAGTCAACATATGTGAATTTTAACGGAAAAACAATCGGTAATATGTCAAATTACGTTTTATCGATTATCTCAGCCGCAACTTGAGATATATTTTGGTTCGCATCGATTGCAATTGCGCCAGCTCTTACAAGATGGTCGTCAAAATCGCCCTTCCAAGACAAAATCCAATCTTGCACCTCTTTTGTTCGACCGTAATCATTCGACGTACGTGAGCTTAATCTGTCCCTGATAATGTCGTTGTTCACGACTAAAATAAACACCTTGTCGAAGAGCTGTACAATGTCGCTGATATTTGATGAAACGCCGCAAAAATACGTTGTGCGGGATTTGTTAACCAATATCATTTCTTTCAGTTTATCTTTATCACATATCCAAAGGCTTTGCCGTACAAGAGCAAGATTCTCATTATTGTTCTTTTCGATTTGTTCACCAGTTTTTGCATCAACCAATTTAAACAAACCTTTTATCGCCTCAATATCGTAAGCGGTGTAACCAAGTCTGTTTAATTCGTCGCAAACTGCTGATTTTCCCGAAGCTGCTACGCCTGTTATTAAAACAGATTGGTTCATGATCGTTAACTAAAAACCATCAGTGTCAAAAGACCAAGCAAAGTATACGCGCCCAACCAACCTACGCTGTAAATCGCGGCCATTATACTTTCTCGCCTTTTGTTGTCTAGAAACAGAATTACCGATTCACCAAATATCAAACCGCCTACCACCGCAGCTGACAGCGAAAACAGCATTAATATTACGAATGGACCGAAATCATTGTTCACGTCGCCAAACAATTTATCTCCGTTCAGCATGAGTTGCGATACTAGAAAAATATATATGACAGCTAGCGTAGAGTTTCTAAGAGTTTTTACCAATAAATTCTTATTCATAATACTACTATAGCACTGTTGATTGGTAAGCGGCGCGACGATCAGCCTTTGCTGTTCCGTAATTTTCGATGATTTGTTTTCAGATTAACAATGTCCATGATTGTCTTTAGTTTCGCATCGTTTTCCGGGCTATAATCATCCCAAGACGCTTCCTCGACTATCATGCCGGTATCCTCGGCAAACTGGCGTTCGTATTTGATTTGGTCTTCCCTCGGAACATCGGACCAGTTGAAGCCCGTTTTTCTAAACCCGAATAGGTCTATTTCATGTTCATTATTTTCTCCGTCCTTGTAAAGATGGCTAGTGCAGTATTTATACATAACATCCCTTGCGTCAGGTAAAAACTCATCTGACACTTTGGACGAAATGGGTTTTATATACACCATGATACCTTTATGGCTCGCCAACACCATCGACGTGTTCTTGCTGGCAAAGTCCGTATTATAGATATCTGAAAAAGAAGGCGTATTGACGACCTGGCCTTCTCCCGCAGTCGGATGAGTGTGAAAGGACAATCTCGAATAGTGGCTACGATTTATGTATTCTTTCTCTAACCCGGTAGAATCAGCCGTTCCAGTGGCCAAGATTACCTTGCCATTGCGCTCGGTCAATGACACTTCATAAGGCAACTCTAAAAGCTTTTTGATGTCATCGGCTGATATTTCATCGCTAATTTCAAACTCACAATAACATTTGGAGGGATCAAAATTTCCGTTGGCAATTAGCACATTCATCACACCTTCAATCGAAGAAGGCTTGTTAAATTCAGGTTTAAGTTCTAACCTGATACGTTCGTGATCGGGATCATCAAAATGGACGGTTTGATCATCGGCTTCGATCAATACGTCGCTGACATATTTGTCGTCAGTCTCTGTTTTGTTCGATACTAATTCTGGTGTTTGTGCTGTCTGCTTTAATATTTCGGACATTTTTTGTTTTTGATTTGATAATACTAGAATATTACCATATAAGTAGTAATCTGTCAATCTGCGCCCTGCTAATCTTTCGCTGGCGGAGAGGACGAGATATCGCTCCACTTCGTTTCGCTCCTTCGTTTGCTCATAAAAATATGTAAACACATTTTTATTTCGCTGCACTACGCCGAACCCAGCGGTACTTTTGCTTCGCAAAAGCCGCAGGTTCGTATCCTGTTCTACATCATTAAAATAAGCTAGCCGAATGGCTAGCTTATTTTCATGGCGGAGAGAACAGGATTTGAACCTGCGGTGCGATTGCTCACACACACGCTTTCCAAGCGTGCGCCTTAAACCACTCGGCCACCTCTCCATGCACAAATTATATTATAACAGTTGTTATTTCCACTCTAATAAGAAGGTTGCAGTTCACTCAGTAGGCTTTCATAATAGAGGCAGTGGATGCTGAATTTTCACCACCGGTCATACACTTGAAAGACCTCAAAAAGAGGTTCGGTATAGGTGATGCTGAAAATTACGTCTTAAGCGGCATTGACCTGACTATTAAAAAGGGTGAATTCGTCGCTATCATGGGGCCCAGCGGCTGCGGCAAAACTACCCTGCTGAATATACTCGGGCTGTTGGACCGGACGATTGACGGCGAATATGAATTGAACGGCCAATCCGTCGCTGATATGTCCAAACGCAAACAAGCCCGTATTCGCAGCCAGCAAATTGGTTTCGTTTTTCAAAGCTTTAATCTGATATCACGTCTGAATATCATTGACAATGTGGCGCTGCCATTGATTTACAAGGGGATCAGTCGTACCAAACGGCTGCAAACTGCTAGCGATATTTTGCGCAATTTTCATTTGAACGAACGCGAATATTATATGCCGTATCAATTATCCGGCGGCCAGATGCAGCGTGTCGCAATCGCGCGGGCGCTAGTCAACGAACCGTCGATTATTCTTGCCGATGAACCGACCGGCAATCTGGATTCGCACGCCAGTCATATCATCATGGAAGAGCTGTCCGATTTGCATAAGCGCGGCAATACGATAATCATGGTTACTCACAATCCACGCCTGACGACCTACGCCAGCCGCGTTATTACTATGCTGGACGGCAAAATCAATACCGATACGATAACAGTCACCAATCCTCCCATACTCAGCCCCAAACGACGCCGCCGCAAGAAATACGCTTATAGATCAAAAAGGAAGCGAAAATAATGCGTTTTCTGTTAATTAATCACATCCAAAACGCGTCTCAGTCGTTGCGCACCAGTCGAGTCCGCAGCACTCTGACTATGTTGGGCGTTACTATTGGCGTTGCCAGCATTACAACGATTTTGGCACTCAGCGGCGGCGCTAGCAAAATTGTCAGCAATCAGGTTAATTCGCTTGGAGGAAACATTGCCGTAATCCGACCGGGTGCCTCCAGCTCACCTACTAATATCAACTTAACTCAAGTCCAACCTCATCAGGACTATGCCGTCAGCACACTGACCGAGACTGACCTTGTGTACATAAAAAACATACCGAATATCCAGTCATCAGCACCCCTTATGATACTGAGCGGCGCGATTAAAGCGGACTCGGTCGCGCCCAGCGGCTCACCCATAGTGGCTACGACTCCAAATTTGGCTGACATATCCGATTTTATACTTTATGAAGGTCAGTTTTTGGACGATACTATCGACCAAAACACGGCCGTCATCGGCAGCCAACTGTCAATTAACATCTTTGGGACCGAACTTTCGATTGGTCGTACTTTTACTATCCGCGGACGGCCGCTCACGGTAATCGGCGTTTTAAAACGCATGAATGATCCAATCAATTACAATTTGGTTGATTTTGATAACGCGGCTATCATTAATTTCGCCGTCGGCAAAGAACTCAATCAAAACGTTGCCCAAATCCAACAGATAGACGTTAAAGCCGACTCGGTATCTAATCTCGATCAAGTAATTGTTGCTTTGAATAAAACTTTGCTTAAAAGCCATAATGGCGAGAATGATTTTTCCGTTCTGACCGGTGACCAAATTTCGCAGCCGACCAGCCAGTTATTTTTTGCGATCGCAGGCGTCACAACGGCAATCGCTACAATCTCGTTACTGGTTGGCGGCATCGGTATCATGAACATCATGCTAGTAACCGTCGCCGAAAGGACGCGCGAAATTGGTATCAGAAAAGCGCTCGGTGCCAGCGACGGTGATATAACCTGGCAATTTTTAATCGAGTCACTAGCCATCAGCGTCTGCGGCGGCATCGCCGGTTATTTCGGAGGATATATATTGGCGTTCGGTATCAGCACGTTTTTGACATTTGATCCGATAATAAATTGGCAGATTGCTGCCGTCGCGGTAGTTATTTCGATATTTATGGGCACATTGTTCGGTTTATACCCGGCCTTGCGTGCCGCCCGCAAAGACCCCATCGAGTCGCTGCATCAATACGATTGATGACGGACTTGCTCTATTATCTATAACTATGTTAAAGTAAAATGTGAATAAGTATAAGCATTAATAACAGGGGTGGGCAATGGATATTCAACCGCAAACCGTAAAACCAATCAGCGACGACCAAGAACTGGCAAAAGTACTGGCCGGTGTTTCAAACATTAATGATGATAATTTTGATTTCGAAGAAACTCCTGTACCTACGACCAAGCCTGCCGATGATAAGCCCAAAGAAGAACACACTGCCGATCCGGCTCCTGCACCGGAACCGAAAGTAGAACCAGAGCCAAAGGAAGAGCCTGAGCCCAAAGAAGAACCAAAGCCCGAACCGAAACCTGAACTCGTTGTCGAGCTTAAACCACCCGCCCCAGCCTTATCCGGCGCAGATGCCGGTGATTTAGAAGGCATCAAAAAGGACGCCCTGATCGAACTGCGACCACTAATCGACAAACTGGACATTACCCCGGAAGAAAAATTTGACATCTACTTGTTACTGCTTCGCAGTACCGATGACAAGACGATAATTGCGCCGGCACATGAAACCGCTCAAAAAATCGCTGATGAGTCCAGACGAGCCCAAGCTTTACTGGATATCATTAAAGAGATTGATTATCTGTCTACTCCACAACAAACAGACTAATAATTTATCTTCAAAGAATAATACAACCCCGCATCCGCGGGGTTGTATTCATTTTGACAGTTTCGCAGGCTAATAACCCATTCCGCCACCCATACCGCCGGCCGCGGCCGGAGTTTCGGGTTCAGGGATATCAACCACCAACGCGCCCATCGTAGCGGCCGTCGAAGCAATAGATACGGCGTTCAAGACCGCTTCTTTGACGACGCGGGTCGGATCGATCACACCGTCCTTTTTGACATCGATCAGACCTTTTTCCGGAGTGTTGACATTAATACCGAATCCAGGCTTGGCTGCTTCGACTTGAGCTATTAACGCATCACTATTTAGACCAGCGTTTTCAGTGATTTGCATAAATGGCTGTTTCAATGCACTTTTCAAAATCTGGCGACCGGCACTAATAGAATCGGCACCTTTGATTACAATCTTGTCTGATAAGTTTACCAGCGTTACGCCGCCACCGGCTACGATACCTTCGGCAAGCGCCGCTTTGGTCGCGGCGACCGCGTCATCGACGCGATATTTCTTTTCGTCGATTTCGGTTTCGGTCGCGCCCCCGACTTTGATAACGGCAACCTTGCCAGACAGCGAAGCTGCCCGTTTGACGAACTGTTCTTTGTCGTATTTACTGGATGAATTTTCAGATTGAGCGTCGATTTGCGCAATGCGAGCCTTAATCTCAGCCGCCTTGCCGGCACCTTCGATAATCGTCGTTTCGTCTTTGCCGACAATTACTTTTCTGGCGGAACCGACAACGTCAAGCCCGACGTTTTCAAAATTCAGGCCTTGGTCTTCGGTAATTACGGTAGCGCCGGTCAGGATAGCGATGTCGTTCAATACGTCTTTGCGACGGTCACCGAACGATGGAGCCTTGACAGCAACCGTATTGAACACGCCTTTCAGTTTATTCAGTACTAAAATACTGAGCGCTTCGCCTTCGACTTCGTCGGCAATCAAAACGACGTCTTTTTTTCCAGCAGTTGCTAGTTTCTCTAGTAGCGGCAAGAATTCCTGGACGTTGCTTACCTTCTTGTCGGTAATAACAATAGCCGGTTTTTCGTAGACCGCTTCTTGGCGGTTAATATCCGTGACAAAGAATTGGCTGACAAAACCGCGGTCAAAAGTATAGCCTTCGACTACTTCGGCCTCAAGTTCCATTCCTTGGCTGGCCTCGACCGTCACGACGCCGTCTTTGCCGACTTTTTCGATGACACCGGCAATCAGTTTGCCGATTACTTCGTCGCCGGCGCTGATAGTAGCGACTTCGGCCACACGGTCTGATTTGCCTTCGATGCTTTCGCTAAGTTTATCAAGCGCTGATGTAACTTCGTTACCGGCCGATTCGATACCCTTACGCAACTCGATCGGGTTATGTCCGGCTGCAATCAAACGGCTGGCTTCTTTTAGGATGCTGTATGTCAAAACCGTCACAGTCGTAGTGCCGTCACCGGCTGATTTGTTCAGATTGCTGGCAGCCTGTTTGATCAGTTCGGCACCGACTTTGTAGCCCAAAGTCTTGTCGTCGTTTTCCTGCAAACTGATCGATTCGGCAACCGTCACGCCATCGTGCGTAACAGTCGGACCGCCATAACCTTTGGCAATCATTACGTTGCGGCCCTTAGGCCCGTAAGTCACTTTGACGGCGTCATACAGGGCTTTAGCACCGCCGAGCACGCGCTCGCGGGCATCATCGTCATAAAATACTTTCTTTGCCATTACTTATTTTCTCCTAATCGCTGTACAGCGATGGTCGCGAGGACGTCTTCTTCTTTTACGATTAAATATTCTTTGTCATCGATCTTCAGACTAGTCGTCGAATATTCCTTATATACGATTCTGTCGCCTACTTTCAGGCTTTTTACGTCAGGCCCGATAGCAGCTACTTTTGCCACGACAGGTTTTTCCTTGGCATTATCCGGTAGATATAACCCCGAGGCAGTCTTGCTTACGGCTTCTTCGCGCACCGCTACGACTCTATCTGCCAGAGGTTTGATTGGCGTACCCATAATTTACTCCTCCTAATTTTTTACGTATTTATAATTGTAGCCAAAAAAATTAGCACTTTCAAGCCCCGAGTGCCAAAATTATCGCGTCATACGCGCAGAATAATTCAGGTAACTCACTAAGAGTAACGGGAAATGAACAGATAGGTGGCCAAGCCGCACAAGTGTCCGTCGTTTTTCCTTTTCCTACTGGCGACGTAAATATCACCGTAAACGTAATCAAAGACAACAACCCATTTGAGATTGATGCGATTACCTACGGTTAAAAATGTCTTTTTATCGATTTCGAACTAAAAAATATTATAAATATTATCGATAATATTATGGGCAACACAAATGTTAATGCTGTCGCCGGTCTCAAAATAATATTATAGACACTCAGTGCAATGTCCAAATATGAGCCTACGATAATCAATTTGCGCACCCAATCATAGCCTTTAATCAAAAAATAGGATATAACCGCCACACAACCACATACAAAGAAGTAAAATGATTTTTCTGTCTCGTTTAAATTTGAGTTAAATGTAACGAAGATACAAATAACTGCGATACAAATACAAATAATTGCATATGCATCAATTATTTTTAATTCCCCATTCCATCGTTTTAATTCTTTTTCCGCCTTTAACCGTCGGCCCTCTTTCGGTAGTGATTGAACGTTTTGACCTTGCCCAGAATTAGCGGGCACTCCATCTTTGCCTACAGTTTCAGGTTTAATTGCGTCAATTAATTCTTCGGCCGTTTGCGCCTGCTTTATTTCATCTTCAAAATTTTTTGACAGAGGTTTTATATCAACCATATTTATAACTGATTCTACGTGATGCTATCGATACATTCAATAAATACGGCTCGCAACTTCATTTTTATACCTATAGCGTCTACAATAGAAAACGATGACAATCCGCTTTGCAACCAAACAAGAAATCACAAACTGGGACAAACATATCCTTACTAATCCAGACGGCGGGAATGTCGCTCAAAGCATCGAACTTGCCAATATAAAATCTCAGACCGGTTGGAAAATCCGACTAATAATCACCGATATTTGCGCGATAACCGTACACGAAAGACACGTACCCGTAATCGGCAAGTTATGGTATATCCCTAAGGGCCCTGGCGTTGATAAGCCCGAAGATATATCAAAGCTATTGCAACCGCTGCGTGGCTTTGCCCGCAAGCAAGGTGTGTTCTTGGTAAAAATAGAATCCGAGATTATCAAGAATGACGAAAGTCAATCGAAACTTGCGAAACTGGGGCTTGTTTCATCGCATCCGATTCAGCCGAACTCATCGACGGTAATTCTTGACCTTTCGAAAAATGTCGACGATATCATGGCCGATTTGCCGCAAAAAGCTCGTCACGCCATCAAGCGTGCTTATCGCGACGGTCTAAAAACAGAAATTGTCGAACCGACAGACGAGAACTTCGATATCATGGTCAATCTTATCCATCAGACGATGGCAGATAAATCGGTAGTAATTCGCAGCGCGTCATATTATAAGAATTTCTGGAAATCATACATAGAAAGCGGCATGGGTGCACTTTTCTTTGCTTACCAAGATGACAAACCGATTGCCGGCGCATTCGTACAAATATTCGGCAAAAAAGGCACCTACAAAGATGGCGGCAGCGTCAGGGAAAAAACTATTTACGGCGCCAGCCATGCGCTGCAATGGTGCATAATCGAATGGCTCGCGCGTAAAGGCGTAAAAAGCTACGACCTGTGCGGTTCGCCGCCGGCTGCTGAGATCGGCAATAAAAACCATCCTCACTACGGAATCGGGCTATTCAAAACCGGCTTTAACAAAACCGTGACTGAATATGTCGGAGTATACGACGTTGTTGTTCGTTCACTTGCCTACAGGATATGGTCCAATATCGGCGAACGTGTCATTTGTCGTATATACGCCGTATTCATGAAAAAATTATTTTATTAAAATTAACGAATCGGAATGGATATAATGCCAGCAATAAATAGAAACATCCTGATGTCGGACGCTAGTAACTTCAGCACCAAACAACCGATCAATCCTTATTACCACCAAAACTCGATTGATTGTGAGAAAGCATTCCAAGAGCACGCCAATATCCGCAAATTACTAACCGAATCTGGTGTTAATATTACAACTGTGCCTTCGCCCAGAGGCTGTCAAGATGGCGTATATACCGCTAATTGGGCTTTGGTGCGCGGCGACAAAGCGGTACTAGCCAGCCTGCCGAACGCACGTAAAAACGAAGAGGCCTATGCTGAAAAATTGTTGACCGATTTGGGCAAGCAAGTCTATCACGTACCATACGGCTTTAAATTCAGCGGCCAGGGCGACGCCCTAGCCTGCGGCAATTATCTGTTTTGCGGTAACGGTTACCGCAGCGATACGGCGGCCCAGAAGTTCGCGGCCGAAACGCTCGGTTATGAACGGATTCAATTGCAAGCCGTACCTCAGATCGACGATAACGGCCATCCGGTCATCAACCGGGCGTCCGGATGGCCGGACAGCTATTTTTACGATATCGATATGGCAATCGCCATTATCAAAGCGCCGGACGGTGACAAAAAAGGCCTGATTGCTTATTGCCCGGAAGCTTTCGTGCCGGAAAGCCGTGAACTACTGGCTGCATTTGACGCTGTCGATAGAATCGAGGTCTCAATCGACGAAGCCAAAAACGCCTTTGCTACAAATTTGGTCTCGACCGGTGAGACCGTAATCATGAGTGCTCACGCCCCTAAATTAGCGGCAGACCTAAAAAATCACGGCCTAAAGGTTCTGCAACCAGAAATTACCGAACTTTCAAAAGGCGGCGGTTTTATCCGCTGCATGACATTGACGATAGACTAATCCCACTTAATATGAATAGTTCTGTCCGAACCGGGCATCGGAATATCCAAAGGTTTTTTATTCATGATTGCATCATATAGCGCCGTCGGTACCGAACCGGTTCTATATGCGTTTAATATGGCGTTTTTGGCCTCTTTCTCGTTGCCGGCCGCCGCTTCTTCTATCGCCAAATAATTCCATAACCTATTGTCGTCAAAAAACACTTTCAAGGCCTCTTTCAAAAAGGCAATATTGTCTGCTGACTCGCCTATCGAAAAGTTGACTATGGCAATATTTTCATAAGTCACGCGAAGCGGATAAAATTCCAACGCTTGCATATACGCTTGTTTTGCACCCTTATAATCTCTCTGTACTTGCCGGGCAACGCCTAGGTTAATATGGTTTGAAATCGCCGGAAAATACTCGATGGATTTAATAGCGTAACCTTCGCCTTTTTTGGGATCACCATGGTCGATGTAATATTTCGCCAGATTATTCATAGCCAGATAATTTTTGTCCGTAACAGCGATATCCTTCAGCGATAGTGTCACCTGCGAATGATAATCCAGACCGCGTATCGCCGTACGTACACCTAATACGATTAGAAGCGGAACGAATATGATCAGCAACCAACAAGGTTTGATGCGGGGCAGCAAAGACGTTGCAATCAATGTCAGCATGCCCAAAAATCCAATTATCGGAATAATGAACCATGTTTCACAAGCGGTCATATCAAGGGCGATAATCTGCAAATGCGGCATCAGGCCCAAAATTGCCCAAGCCGCAAAGAACAAATAGTAATTAAAAGATTTCTTATTGTTCTTTTTATAAATCAACCTGCCGGCATAGATAAAACCAGCTGCTATTGCCAAATCGAACAGTAGAGGCAGCCAAAAACCCGTCACGGTAACTGATTTATAAACCCAGTAATAGCTTGTTGCCAGATCGTAAGGAAAAATAAATTTAATAACATAAAACATTATCATCGACGGCACCATTATCATTCGCTCGCCGAAACTTAACATATCGACCGGCGCGCTTTGTACGATATTGCGAAAACCGACCGCACCGATTCTCATGAGTATGAACAAAACCACTGGAATGGAAACTATCTTAATAAACAGAACGGTTTGTTGCCGGTGAAAAATAAACATATACAGCACCGCCAGACAAACGAAGACAATAGCCGTCTCCTTGCTCATTAACGACAAAAACAGAAGCGCTGTGGCAAAGATCAGATGCTTAGTTTCTTTGAACTTTGACAGCACATACAAGGACGAGATGCCGAACAACAACATCAAAGGTTCTTGCATGGACGGTATCGAAAAAACCGGTTGCGAATTTATCGGATGGGCCAAGAATATCAGAGACAAGAGCAAAGCCACGGACGGTTTGAATATAGACTTCAAAAACAGATAAAGCATAAAGGCACAGCCAATATACAACATCAGCTGGACGGCATGATAGGCTGTCGGGTTAGCTCCGAAAAACGCGTAGACAAAAGCATAAGTCGTCGTCATCATCGGTCGGTAAAAATCACCGACCAACTCTTCGCCGTTCCAAAAAGTGCTCGATCCGAAAAACTTTCCAATATTCGAAAGTGAGTGAACCGCTTCGTTCTTGATTATCTGATCAGTATCATCACCCTGAAAACCACCCTGAAGACCTGAAAAAAATACCGCTAAGGCAATCACCGAAATAATAATCGCCACATCAAGAGGTTTTAGTTGATCAAGTTTTTTTATCAGCCGCGAACACCAATTCATGACGAATTTCATTTATTCATCTTTTTAAGCAGTTTCCTGGTAATCTCGGTTTCGTTCCAAGGGTGCTCGCCATCGGCGCGCTCGATAGTTTTTTCGTGTCCCTTGCCCAGCAGTACGACGGTGTCATCTGCCGTTTCAGCCCGCTCTAAAGCGAATTTGATGGCCGATTCGCGGTCTAAAATCAAGAATAGGTCCTTGTCTAAAGTTTTGCCGGCTTTTTTTGCGCCGACGGCAATCTGGCGCATAATCATATTACCGTCAATATCGCGGTCGTCTTCCTCTGTTATGATGACCTCGTCGCAGTACCGTCCTGCTATCTCGCCTTGAACGGCACGCTTGGAAACATCGCGCCGACCAGCCGAACCGAAAACGGCAATTATTTTACCTTTTGTCGCCGGCTTTACGCTGCTAAAGAAATTATTGAACGCGTCGGGCGTCGAGGCATGATCTATAATCACTCTGAATTTCTGACCTTCGTTAATAACGGCCATTCTTCCTTCAACGCCCTTAAGTGATGCAATCCCTTTTTCAATTTGTTCTTTTGAAAGGCCCAATTCCCTACCGACTGCCACTGACACTAAACTGTTACTAACATTAAACCTTCCCGGTATATTGACGCGAATATTATACCGATCCTCACCGACACTGACTGAATAAGTCGAGTGATCGGCTGCCAGTTGAATATTCTCCGCTCGTAATTCGCCGCCATTAATACCGTAAGTAACGGATCGCGGTATGGCATTAATAAAATTCTTGGCGCTCGGATCGTCGGCATTGACTACTCCGAATTTGCGCCCGTGTTTTGCTGCCAACTTAAACAGCTTGATTTTGGCTGACAGATAGTTATCAAAATTACCATGATAATCCAGATGGTCGTTCGTTACATTGGTCATCACGGCAATTTCGTACGGTATTCCCCAAACACGATTCTGTGCCAACGAATGGCTGGACGTTTCGACGACGACCCACTGGACGCCGGCACGCTTAAAGTCTCGTAAGCGCCTTTGCAATATGCCTGATTGTGCCGTCGTGATATGTTCTATTTGTGATTTGATATCTTCACCAGCGCCGTATGCCACCGTACTCGACATGCCGACTTTTATACCGGCATCGTGTAGCATCTGCCGTATCATAAACGTCGTCGTCGTTTTTCCGTTCGTGCCAGTAACACCTATGATGTGCATGCCTCGCGACGGGAAGCCGTAACGTATATTAGCAATTATCGCCTCTATCAAGTGGCCGAAGGGTTCTATTTTCTTAAACAAGCCAGTTGGAATTATTTTTTTTACAATTTTTCTGGAATCAGTCATGAAACCATTATAGCTTAGAACCGTCGTCCGATAACTTGTTCATTTTCCTAAGTATTTCAGGATCGTCTATCTGTATGCCATAGTAGTCAAAACTGCTCATCGGCAATTCCAATTTATTAACCTCACCGTCATTTTTGTCGAATATCCAGTACGGATTGTTATTGCTAGTCGAATCAAGGGCGTAGTATTCAGCCGCATCGAGCTTCCCAGAGGACAACAAGCTTAATAACATATCAGGAACGGTTACTATCATTCCCTGACTGTCGCTATCTTCACCTAATCGCCTCAATGGCAAACTGACACCGACCAATTCCTCACGAATATTCAAAGGAGACTTACCTTCTGGCACTTTATCGATGGTCAACCTAGCGGATATCGGACAGTATATATCAAGAGGATCCAAATAGCTCTCACGAATTTCGTTTGCATAGTGATAAGCAGCCAACTTACCGCACATTTCGTTGCCGCGCTCGTTTTCGCAAGGCTGACCGGCTATTTCAATAACGCCTTTTTTCAAATGGCATTCATTACTAGCTTTGCGCTCACTAAAATACGGGCATTTTTCGCTCATTTAATCTCCGACAGATGAGGCAAGTATCTCATCAAAACGTTATCTTATACAAGCTTGAGCAAATTGATTTTTTAGACGCTTAAATCTCTCGAGGCATAATTCCTATAAGTCAACGCTATCATACCAGCGATGAGCAACAAGGAAATCGAAACATACAGAGGGTCAAGATGCCCGCTCGACAATATATCTTTGGCGTCAAAATAGCGGAACGGTGTCAAGTACTTCAAATTGCTCAGTTTGTCGTTGACATTGATGAATATCGTAATTAAAAACGTAAATAACATTACGGACGTAGCTACTGAACCTACCAGTTTCGGGCGTCTTAATACCGCAGCCGCCGTCACGCCGACAAAATAAAATATCAGTTGTAAAAAGAACAACCCTATCATCATGATCGCCAATGTTCCTGCCGACATACTGCCTTTGCCATAATAGTCGACCAGGTACTGCGATGACCCCCACGTCACCAGATTCAGAATGACTAAATAAGTAAAGCCTGCCGATATCTTGCTGGTCAAGATTTTGACACGAGATATCGGTCTGACAAACAAAAATTCCGTCGTCCGGTCGCGCTCTTCTTTGGAAATAATGTCGGAACCGATAATTACGGCATGCACCGTAACCATCAGCGCCATATACATAAACATGACGCCGTAATAGCCGCTGATAGTCGTTAAGTCAAACCCGCTAAGACCAAAGATCGCTTGTATGGACTGCGGGAATTGCTTCATCAGTTCGGAAATCGATTGGCCGGAAGTATTCAGAGTCTGGTATTTGATCATACTGGCCCAAAGCAACATGATGATGCCGATAGACCAATAAATCACGTTTTTTCGGTAAACTTTTAGCTCGCGTAAATATATATTCATCATAACCCCCTTATATAGCGGACTTGATATCTTTTTTAGCGTAAATCACATAGGTCGCGGCAATTGCGATAATGACGCAGATGGCCTCAATTAATAAAAATTTCGAATCCAAAGCGGCATGATCTATGACGTAGTCGGTATCAAAAAATTTAAAGAGGCTGAGCATCTTGATACTGTCATTGTCCAAAATCGCCCCTAATGTTCCGATAAAGAAAAACGTAAAAACCGTCGGTAGCGACACCGATATGACCGATTTTACTTTCTTGACGATGACTGACATGAACAAACCAAAGGCCAAAAAGAATAATTGAATCAAAAACAGCATTAATAATAGAAGCATCAATATTCTAGCGTCGAAATCGGTTTTCGATACTGCCCGACTAGTAATTAGCGCTACTGCATCAAAAACGGCATTAGTTATCAATATCAGACTTAGCGCAGCCAGCAGCTTACCGGTTACGACTTTGATGCGTGATATCGGCTTTGACAGCAAGAAATCGACGGTTTTGCCGCTTTCTTCTTTCGACAAAACGCCAACGCCTAAATTCATGGCTTGAATGGCACCGGCCAAAGTCACAAATGTCATCAGATACCCCAAAAAACCGTATATCGTAAAGAAATTACCCAGCGACAAATCAAAAGCCGCACGTACCGCCGGCGGAAAATTCTGTAAAATCTTTTTCATCACATCAACGTCACCGGAAAATGCCGGGTACATCATCAAGAATAGTACGACCAATAATGATAACGACAATGTCCAAACAATGGTAGATTTTCGGTAGGCTTTAAGTTCTCTTGCAAATACGTTCATAGACTAGTCTTCATCCGTCTGGTAATAATGCAAGAAGATTTCTTCCAGGTCAGGTTCTTCGATTAGCATATTCGTCAAATTCAGCCTGACGGCAACTTTGATAACGTCGTTGATGTCACCGCGGAATAGGAAACTAGCCGAATTACTGGTCGTTTCCAGATTGCTGATGCCTTTTAGGCCGGCAAACATCTTGTCGCCAATTGGCGCGGCAGATTCAATCTTGAACCTTTTGTAGGTGTTTTTTTCCAAATCGCTGATTTTTTCGATTTTGATTATCTTGCCGCTTTTGATGATAGCCACCCGATCACACAATTTTTGGACTTCGCTTAAAATATGCGATGAAAATAATATCGTAACGCCTTTTTTGTTCTCTTCCTTTAATAAGTCAAAAAACCTTTGTTGCATCAGTGGGTCCAAACCCCCGGTCGGTTCATCTAGAATTATCAGCCTTGGGTTGTGAATCAGCCCCTGAATGATGCCGACTTTCTTTTTGTTGCCATATGATAGATCATCGATCTTTTTGTTCAAATCCAAATCCAGATAATCGGCTAGTTCTTTGATTCTGGATTCTATCGCATTCTTATCTTTTTTGTAAAAGCTGCCCGAATACCTAAGTAGGTCGATAACTTTCATGTCGTCATAGTAAAAAACCTCTGACGGCAAATAGCCAACCTCTTCTTTTATTTCCGACCCAAATTTTATGATGTCTTTGCCAAAAACTTTCGCACTGCCACCGGTAGGATAAATCAGCCCTAATAGCGTCCGTATCGTAGTCGATTTGCCGGCGCCGTTTGGCCCGATAAAGCCGAAGATCTCGCCTTCTTTCACTGCCAGATCGACATCGGCTATCCCAAGCGTCTTGCCGTAATATTTGGTTAACTTTTTAGTTTCGATAATATTCACAGCCGGCCCCCAAACTTATATATACCTAACCCAATCATAAGCTCTCGGCCAACTATTATCAAACGCCAAATGCGTTATAATAAAGGCAATATGAGTAAAAAATATCAAGGCAAATTATACTGTTTTTCGCCGCCGGTGATGTTGGCGACGTTTTTAATCGAATTCACTCTAGCGCTGTACACGTTCTGGCGCTATAAAATCAACACTATAACGCGACTGGCGATTATAATGCTATTATCACTGGGCACTTTCCAATTGGCCGAGTATATGAGCTGCGGCAATTTAGGAATTACGAACTTCGAATGGGCGCGCCTAGGTTACGGCGCTATTACGCTTTTACCGGCGCTCGGCATACATATGCTGACGGCAATTTCCGGCAAAAAAATGCCGGCATTAGTCTCGGCTGCATACGCCAGCTGTGCAATATTTCTTGGGTTTTATCTATTTGCGGTGGATTCAGTCAGCCTAAAAACCTGCTACGCCAATTACGCCGTATTTGGGGCCTATAAATCGATATCGATACCGTTTGGGATGTATTACTACGGTTGGCTTCTAGTCGGCACTTACCTAGCTTGGCTCTGGGCAAAAGAATTACCAAAACACAAGAAAGCATTGCAGTCCATGGCAATCGGCTACCTGGTGTTCATTCTGCCGACCACAACTGTCAATATTATCGACCCGACGACGCTTAAGGGCATTCCTTCCATCATGTGCGGTTTTGCGGTGCTTTTCGCGGTTATTCTGGTCGCCAGAGTCCTGCCGAACTGCCTTGTCGATGTGCGCGAGATGGCCGAGAATTTCGTCGCTACTATCCGAGTTAGGATATAATTTTTGCGATTATGAAGTCCATGAAGATATTGTGTTTCGGAGATAGCATTACTAGCGGCTATGATGATGACGTAAAAGGCGGTTGGGTCAACCGTTTAAAGGCGATGTTCGGCAAAAAATATGAATTCGTTAATTTCGGTGTTCCGGGCTACACTAGCAGCGATTTGCTGGACCGACTTGAAGAAGAAATAGAACATTATGCCAATGGAGTCACTATCATCATCGCTATCGGCGTAAATGATTCTCGGATAAATAGCGGCCAAAACGTCGCCGAAATCAAGGATTATATTCAAAACTTAGACAGAATATTGAATCTAGCCAAAAAAGTTACCGACAAGATTATATTTGTCGGTCTTGCTCCCTGCGAAGACTCACTAACTAACCCGGTAGATTGGAGCGACACCATATACAAAAACTACCGCATCGGCGAGTTTGACAAGGCCTTGCGCGATTTTTGCAAAAAGAGCGACTCCGCCTTCGTCGAAATATTCGAGCCGTTCAAACAAGCTATGAAAAATTATTCGATGCTCCCCGACGGTATACACCCAAACGAAACCGGCCATCAATTGATAGCCGATTTAATCAAACCTCAACTGCAAAAAATTATCAAACGATAATCGTCTATTTTTCGACGGTCTGATATATGACGACACCGGTATTGTTATAGACGGCCCTATAAATCTTAGGCACTATCCAGTTGTCATTTTCTACATAGTTAGCTTGTTCGAGTTCGCCATAATAGATATAGTCGATTTGATATTTATCGATAATCGTCTTGGCTATTACCGCATCCGGCGTCCTAAACAGCACGTCGATGTCATTTTTAATACCGGTAAGCACGTCTGGGTTATTGCGCCAGCCCCATTCGTGGCCTAACCATCCAAGTGGCGTTACGTTTCCGGTAAAAGCGCTTATACGTGAGTCATCTGAATAGCTATTACCCGGCATCTCGGCTATGACTTTTTGACCGCTTATATTGTCATTAATCCAATTTACTGCCTGGTTATCATACGGGCGTGACCTCGCCAGATAATATGTCCCGTCCAACCCCATCTTTACACTAAAGAAATTTGCGGATTGAAAAATAATATTCGGTACGAAATACGCGCTTAATATCAGCAACGAACCCGAGACAAAGAAAAATAATAATTTTACCCTTCCCCTTACACCCCAGAAATAATAACCAATATAGCCAGCTACTATCGCAAACAGCACCATCAACTGATAATAGAATTTGAATACTGTGTTGCACCGTTGCCAATCGATGCCGTAAATGTCTTTCAGATATACATACTCGCAAAATACGATGATACTAAAACAGATAAGGATTAAAATATTTACGAACTGCTTTGCGCCAAGCCCTTTTCCCCGCTTCTTTTCATCAAGGAATACGACCATCCACAAAGGGAACAGGACGCCAACCAGTGCAGCCACCTGGCTGGTCCAAAACAAAGCCAAGCCGATTACGACCGAAGCGACGATGGCTATTCGTTTATCCTCGCTTTTGGATTTGACAAAATTGTACATCAGATAATACGCGATTACGAAAATCTGGAACGAAAACAATATCAAAAAATCACTCAGTAATGATTTGGGTGCTGTCACCAGCCGAAAACCTTCCGAGGCCGGATGAAACGACAAATAAAAAGGCAACATAACGAGTACGCTAGTAGCACCGACCACCAGGCCGTCCTTGATTACTTGGATATGATCTTTTTTTCTAAAGTAGTTCTTATAAATCGAAAGAAGCGCAAATACAAACCCGTATATGATGTAGTCCCAACTGTTGGTGATAAACATCAACCCAAATATGAAACCGATAAATACTTTTAGAGGATAGCGGTTGTCACTGTCTTTAAAGAATATCAGGAAGGAAATCAACATCAGAATAACGAACGGTAAGTCCAGATAATGGGCGTGGAGATCCCCCAGCAAAAAACTATAAAGCGGAAATTCGTTGATAGTGCCCGGAATTATTCTGGTTCCCTGCCACCAGAAAGTGGCTGTATTTGTCATCGAAAAAATCAGATAGCTAATGTTACTGATGCCGGCGACGACAAGAACCGTTAACGCCGCCCATATATACTTTTTCGTTAGGTTAAACCCGACTGAAAACAACTCAACCATAAATAACGCGTAAACTGTCGCTTGCATCAAATTGTATGAAACAGCTGATTGTATGCCGGTTATTTTCGTCAAAATAGCCCCGATCAAGTGCCCAAAATAATAATAGTTTACGGCGTGACCGGAATACCATGGATCCTGAGGCGGGAAGAAGCTTGATTTTAATATGGTGTTTAGGAAAGCAAAATCCATAAATTTCTCGATGTCGCTTATTTCAGATCGATATAGTTTGTAGGCTATGAGTACCGCAAAAACGGCTAGAAATAGTAGTTCATAAAAAATCGCCTTTTTTACGATTTTCCAGGTTAAAACAACTCTCTTAAAATACAAAATGTATGCGGACAGGGCAGCCATAATGAGAGCTGCGATGATTATCGACGGAATTCCAAACGGCAATATCCTTAGACTGCCGAATATCCAAACAAGATAAGAAATTATTGCCAGGCCAATAATACGGCTAAATGGGTAGGCGTAATCAGTCAGGCTCTTGAATAAATATAAACAAATCGGCAAAGCCAACAGGCCAATAACAAATAGAGCGAAATACCAAACTGCCACAACCATAAATAGATTGTATCCTTAATCGTTATTTTTGAGAATCTAATAAAAAGTTTTAGACTCGCCTCTTACGGCTATGTTATAATAAACACGTTCCGACGAGGAGGAGTACCCAAGTGGCTGCTGCGTGAAACGCAAATCATGGGATGGAAACCATCCCCGACTTTCGCTTCATACAGGAGTTACGTGGAAAACGTAGTTCCGCGGCGAAGCCGCACGTTTTCGTAAACCAAATCTTCGATTGTTTACGAAAACGAGAGGAGGCATAACGATAGGTGACAGCTTACGAATTTATTCGTAAGCGAGAACCGAAAGTGAATGCCGACGAGGAGGAGTACCCAAGTGGCTGAAGGGGATGGTTTGCTAAATCATTAGTCTGGGGAGACCTGGAGCGGGAGTTCGAATCTCCCCTCCTCCGCCAAAAGAAAATACCCGCTTTCAGCGGGTGCTTTCTTTTCTGCGCTACGCTACGCCGAATCTCCCATGAGACAGCCCTTTAGCGCTATCCCCCCTTATAATGATTTACTCAATAGAAAAATCATATTTTCTAAAATCAGCGTTATGCATCTTGTCAATCCGTAAATTACCTTTCCAAGACAAATTATTGAAATAAGCATAAAAGCCATGGTGAACGCCACCATGAGAAACCACCAAGATATTTTTATCGCTGTATTCCTCTTTAATACCGTCTATCACAGCATATACTCGTTCAAAAAATTCATTAACAGACTCACCGTCGAATAATAGATTCTTATCAAAATCAAATGCCTCATGCCAAGATTTTTCATCAATATTCCCGCCGTCTCGTTCTCGTAAGTTATTTTTAATAGTTATTGGCATTTTACGGTCTTTTGCGATTACTTCAGCTGTTTGTATCGCTCTTTTGTACGGCGAAGACAAGATGACATCAAAATTGACGTCTTTTAAATTTTCCGCAGTCTCCACCGCCTGCTTTAAGCCAGTTTCATTTAGTGGCGCATCGTTTTCACCGATAACCTCACCATTCATCATCTTTAAATTAGTTTCTGTCTGACCATGCCGGACAAAATAAATGCTCATTGTTCCTCCATGTTCTAATATTAACTATTAATCAAAATTAATCTGATGATTATTAATACTGTATCAAAAATACATTAAGCCATTAAATTTCTTTACAAATCAAAAACTATCTGCTCTGTCATCACCCTCATGCTATACTAATTTCATGGAATCCGACGAAAAGGCAGTAAATGAAGAGGATAAATCTCTAGAAAACGGCTCGAGCGAAGAGTTCGAAATGTATGCTCCCGAACCAGATAGTGATGATACCTCCGATAATAAAAGCCATAAACACACTGACCATAAAAAGCCTGCCGTTGACGATGAGCCTACCCGTTGGGTCGCCAGCGAATATATTCATCAAGAAAAGAATTGGCTGTGGTTCGTTATATTCGCTATCGTAGCCGTCGGACTAATTGTCGGCGGGGTTATGCTGCTTAAATCTTATACGTTCCCCGTTCTGGTAGTGGTAATGGTTGCCGCGATTATTGTTTATTCGCGGCGCCCGCCCAGCCAAATTGAATATACTCTCAGCGGCGACCAAGGCTTATACGTCGGCGAAAAACTTTATCATTTCAATGAGTTCAAGGCCTTTGGGCTAATCCGCGATGGCGAACATCACTCAATCATGCTAATCCCTATTAAACGCTTCGCGCCGGGCGTATCCGTATACTTTCCTGAAGACGTCGGCGAAAAAATCGTCGATATCTTGGGCGCAAGGTTGCCTATGCAAGATCTCAAACTCGACACGATTGATATTATCGTCCGCAAGCTTCGGCTTTAAATCAGCTCAACACCTATCACCTCTTGCCAAGTTGTGCTACAATACTCGTTATTCATCGCATTTTTTGCGACTGAACGCACCTTCTAGTTACATAAAAAGCAGGGTTATATTTATATAGCTCTGCGTTTGCACCCGTAGCTCAGCTGGATAGAGCGTTGGCTTGCGGAGCCAAAGGTCGTAGGTTCAAATCCTGCCGGGTGTACCAAAATAAAATACTCATCATTGATGAGTATTTTATTTTGGTTTTGCGTTAGTTTAGACACTGTCGACCTTTGGAGAAGGTCGGAGGTGAGAACTGCCAGTGGCAGTTCGCAAGGCGACTTTCCGATGCGAGCTATGCTTGCATTCGCGAAATCGCGGGGTCGCGGAACGTGACCAAATCCTGCTCGTTACACAAGGAAGTGATGACATTTTTCTGAGCGAGTGAACGGAAGAGGCTTTAGCCTATAATCTTGCCGCAATAATTATCTAGGTCAACTTCAGTTGGCGATAATCCTGCCGGATTACTACTCCGCTATACCCGGATACCGCTCGCGTTCCACAGGTTTTATAGGCAAGCTTTTTAGATAAGCTTTGATTGACTTTTCTCCGATACGTTGACGCATTCGCTCGTCGCTTAACAGCTCTAGGCTATGTTCCCTGCGTTCACCATTACTACGCTTCTTATTCAAGGTGCCGACTTGTTTAGTAGAATATTCTTTTTCACTAGCGATAGCCGCCAGATGACTATCTAGCGGCGAGATCAGGTGCTTTCTAATCGTACTGGGCGAATCCTCTATAGTTTCTCTATCGCCATGTTCGGCAACAAACCTGGCAGTTGCAAAAATTTTGGGTTTAGACAGCTCAAGCGCAGATGGAAAAATCTCTACAACGTCTTTACCGCTATTTTTCGAGCCCAAAGCGCCAAGTAGCGAATCCATCAAGTTCATCTTGTCGTGAACTGATTTGGTAGCCAAACTCATAGTACTCGGCCTTGCGTTTATAATTTTCACTGCATCCAAACCAAGTTCGTTCAATGTATTGATCTTATCTTCTACCGTATCGGCCATAAAGCATAGTACATTGGGGAATTTACGGACTGCATTTGAAACATCTATACCAGCGTTACTCATAAACCGCTCCGTATTCACGACGGTAGATAGTGGCATAATATAAGTGTTAGTAGGGGTTGAATTATCATAAGAAGCTTTAGCTTTTAGCTTTTCATAGGCATTCGCAAGTGGATGCTTGTCGTTATCCCAACCGAGCATTTGACCAAAAAATATTTCACGCGCCTTTATACTATCGCAACGTTTTACGAAATCAGTCTCGGTCTGCAAATCGTCTGAATCCAAAGAAATAAGATCGTTCATATCGGCAATGTCAGCTTGGGTGATCTCCCTGTCGGCCAATGCGCTCAGCCATCCCTTATCCTCATCTAATGAAAGCCTGACTGATTCCGGCTGCCGTTCGGTTCGATTTTGGTCGGGGTAATATTCCATGTTTGTATCTTAAATTTGATTTGAATTCTAACATAAATTTAGCGTTTTGTCTAATGTTTCAAAGGTGTAAAGAAAACAATGGCCACATCAGTATGCTAGAATATAACAGATGAACCCCGTTAGAGCCTCTCTGACATTGTTAAAACTACTAGTAAGTTGTTCTTTTATTAAAAATTGTGTGAAATATTCAATATCGTCAAAGGCTCTAACGGGGTGAAAATTTTAGGAATCGAGTCCAGCTGCGACGAAACAGCGGCCGCCGTCGTCGAGGACGGTCGCCGTATTCTTAGTAGTATCGTCAATTCGCAAATCGATATCCATAAAGTCTATGGCGGAGTCGTACCCGAAGTCGCCGCCCGCAGCCACATCGAGGTAATCAACCCGGTAATCAACAAGACACTATCTGACGCCGACTTGACGTGGGACGACATCGACGCTATTGCAGTCACCTACGCCCCCGGTCTTATAGGTTCTTTGTTAATCGGCACGCTAGCCGCCCGTACGTTAGCCATACTAAAAAACAAACCGCTCTACCCTATCCATCACATTGAAGCTCATATGTACGCTAATTTTTTAGGCGAGCAAATTCCCGAGTTCCCTATTCTGGCACTGATAGTCAGTGGTGGTCATACCCAACTAGTACTATTCCGTGATCACGGCGATTATCAGATACTGGGTCAAACCTGCGACGACGCCGTCGGTGAGGCATTTGATAAAGTCGCTAAAATAATCGGCCTGCCCTACCCCGGTGGTCCGTCGATTGCCGAAGCCGCCAAAAGCGGAGAACCGACAGCCTACAAATTACCTAAGGCTCACATGCATGGTGCTTATGATTTTAGCTTCTCTGGGCTCAAGACAGCCGTTTTAAGGGCTGTTCAACGCGAAGTGGGTGTCGACATTGCTTTCCCATCAGCCGGCCTTGCAGAGCTTCTGAACGATGTACAGCGCAAGGACTTCGCCGCCAGTTTTCAACGCGTCGCAGTCGAAACTCTGGCAGACAAAACCGAACAAGCGTATTGCAATAACGATATCAAAACCGTCGTCATCGCCGGTGGCGTAGCGTCTAACCAAGAGCTAAGGCGTGTACTATCAGAGCGCTTGCCTGACAGCGCAAATCTTAGGTTTGCTCCGGCCGATCTGTGCACCGACAATGCCGCCATGGTCGCTTGCTTAGCCTATTACTACGCTCAAAAGAAACCCCCTACCGACCCATTTGAATTGGATGTCATCCCTAGCCTTTCGATGTCAAAAACGAAGTGGGTTGCCTGAGGCTCAAGCCACTCCTCGGGTCCTGCCGTCCGGTCCGCCCCTAAAAATTTTTTACTTTCAGTAAAAACATTTTTGGGTGCTGCCCCGCCGGACGTTACCCGCGGAAAAGTGGCTTGAGACTCAACCAATTTCGATTTATTTATGCAGTTTCCCGGCAGCTTTTTTGGCAAGCTGCATGGTTTTTCTGGCGTAGAAACGCGGTTTTGAAACCGGAATCTCCCAAGCGCCGGCAAAATGGATGATTTCACCGCCAAATGTCTTTTTGAAAGTAGTAAAACCGCTTTTTTCGTCAATCTTGTCATCGCGTTCGGAAATCCCGTACAAATCAAAATACTTTTTACCGGCGCGTTTGGCGTCGATAATCATATAACTTATCAGCGGAGCGCTGGCCTGCAGACTGTTGTCCGTCAAATCGCGTCCGACGTGAGCATAATAACGCGTGTCCTCGTCATCGTAAACCAGTGCTGCAACTTCGACATTGCCGTCGCGTGTAGCCGTAAAAAGCGAAGCATTCCCGATTGGAACCAATACTCCGTACAGTTTATCAAAGAAAGATTTATCCCGAATATAAAAGCCTTTTTCGCCAGAGGATATTCTCAGCAGTTTATAAAATATTTCCAAGCTTTCTTTTGAATTACTCTTGGCCATCACAAGGCCTTTTTTATGATAATTACGATGCTGTTTGCGTCTGGTGGCGCTCATGTTGGCAATTATCGTGTCCTCGCTATCACTTAAATCTATTCTGATCGTGCGATGAGCTTGGCGGTGTTTTCCTTTGTGTTGGAATAATTTCTTGGCAGTCTCGATTTCAATCGGCGGCGTCGGTTCTATACTGACGACATAGGCTCCAATTGCGGCAGCTTTCTTCTTCAAATCGTTGACTGCCGTCAGTAGACTGTCTGCGTTAATTGCAAAGGGCCCATAGGGTACGTAGACGTATTTTCCAAAGCGATCATGTTCGACCATGCCGATATATGACCACCCTTCGCCTTTTCCTTCGATAAGAGTTCGTCCCAACGCCTCTTGAAAATGCTTCCAAATTTCGGATTGTAAGAAGTGTGGTCTCATGTGTGTTAATTATATCAGTGATTTAATCTTACGGATAACGATTTTGGCAGTCGGCAGCCAGCGGCTCCAAAAACCGTAAAAGATGGATAATGGCCGGTCGAAAGTGCCTGCGAACATTGTTTCTTCCATGGCCCAGCCCATTTTGAAAGTCGCCACTCCCCCATCAACCAAGCCTCCGAAGTCATAACGCTTTAAATCCCACTCCTTACATTTTCGGATAGCATGCCATTTCAGCGCGTAGTTGGCGCGCAGCTGTTGACCCAGATCGTCCATGCCGCCGTAAAGTTCAAGCGCGGTATCAGCGCTAACTGCCAGCCATAAAAATGCAATCGGCTTATCATCAACGAATGCTGCGAACACTGGCGAATGATCGCCCAACTTGTCATAGACGTCGTAGTAATAATGTTCGTCATGCATAGCGAAACCAGCCCGTTTAGCCGTTTTTTTGTATACTTCGATACACTTGCCTATTTCTTCTCTGTTGCGAACCAATCTGATATTCATTGATTCGCTGGCTGACTTACGGATATATTGGCGCGTTTTTTTAGCCATGTCGTTTAGCAATTCGGCTTCGGACCTGGATAAATCCAGCAAAATTGTTTTAGGCGGCAAAATATGATTTTCAGATTGCTTCCAACCTTCGGGCACGGCATATTCAAGGCTATCCGGTTCGACAGTCAAGGCGACCGGATGATGCGACTTTTTAGCGTACTTCTCTAGTTCAGCTAGCAACTCTGCCCTTTTAACTTCATCAACTACCGGTCCGCGCGGCACATAAGCCAGCGACCTCAGCGGCCAAGGCAACCGGCGAATCAGTAATTGCACCGCTCCTTGAACAGTTTCATCGCTACCGCGTAGATACAACCTATAGGCCTTCCAGCCGTTGGCGGCCTTCAAATCTCCCCAACCCCATAACTGAAGCGGATGACCGCCATTCTCAAGAATATAATCGTCCCACTCCCTCTTATCTTGGCACCTTTTCAATGCTGTCATACATTTAATTATACAACGGACGCGTATCGGTTGTGATATAATAAGAGTGAAAACAAACACGTGAAAGAGGTAGGAAACATATTATAACAGATTTTCTTATGAAAATCCTGTGTATTGAGTTGTTTTTTCACGTGAAAACTTAACAGAGAGCCATCAGATAACATGAAACTTGCAAAAACATACGACCCTAACCAATATGAGCCCAATATTTACGCTATGTGGGAAAATAGCGGCGCGTTTGAACCCAGCGGGGAAGGCAAGCCGTTCAGTATCGTCATGCCGCCGCCAAACGCCAACGGTAATCTACATATAGGTCACGCCTTAATGGCGAACTTGGAAGACTTGATGATTCGCTATTATCGCATGCAAGGTCGCGATACTATATACATACCGGGCGCCGATCACGCCGGCTTTGAAACGTGGGTAGTTTACGAGAAAGTCTTGGAAAAAGAGGGCAAAAACCGTTTCGATTTTAGCCGCGAACAGTTGTACAGCCAAGTCTGGGATTTCGTCGAAAAACAGCGCGGAAACATGGAATTACAACTTCGCGCCTTAGGAGTCAGCGCCAGTTGGAAAGACCTGGTATTCACGCTGGACAAAAAGGTAATTGATACCGTATATGACACGTTCAAAAGGATGCTCGACGAAGGTCTTATTTACAGAGGTGAACGAATTGTCAATTATAGCACCAAATACCAAACCAGCTATGCCGATATCGAGGTAGAACATCGGAACGAAAAGGGGACACTGTGGAACATCGCTTACCCTATGCTGGATAAGATTGGAGAAATCGTCGTTTCAACGACCCGCCCCGAAACCATGTTCGGCGACACTGCGATCGCCGTTCACCCCGATGACAAGCGATACAAAGACATTATCGGTACGCGCGTATTGCTACCTCTAACGGATAGGGAGGTTCCAGTCATCGCCGACGAATATGTCGACCCGTCTTTTGGCACGGGTGCTGTAAAAGTTACACCATTTCATGACCCAAACGACTTCGAGATGGGCAAGCGGCATGATCTGAAAAGGATCCAGGTAATCGATTTCGACGGCAAGATGATAAACGTCCCTCAGCAATTCATGGGGCTAACCGTAGATGCCGCCAGAAAAAAGACACTGGCCGCCCTTCAGGCCGAAGAGCTTTTAAGAGGTGAGTCAACCATCGAGCATACGGTTGGCTATGATTACAAAAGCGGCTTGCCAATTCAACCTCTCGTCAAGGATCAGTGGTTTATCAAAGTTCGGCCGCTAGCCGATCGCGCCAAGCAGGCAATCGAAAGCGGTGAAATTAACATTATCCCCGAAGGCCGAAAACGTTTTTTGATAGACTACTACGAACAATTAAAAGATTGGAATATATCCCGCCAAATTCCTTGGGGTATACCGATACCAGCCTTTCAAAACGTCGATAAGCCTGATGAATGGATCTTTGATACGCGCATCGACGAAAAAATTATCATGATTGACGGAGTAACGTACCAACGGGAAGAAGACACCTTTGATACCTGGTTCTCAAGCGGTCAATGGCCGTTTATAACTACTGATTATCTGACCGACGGCAAGCTATCCAGATTCTATCCCAGCACCGTAATGGAAACCGGTGTCGACATTTTGCCCGCTTGGGTATCCAGAATGATAATGCTTGGTTTGTACGTCACGGACAAGATACCCTTTGAAAACGTCTATCTACACGGCCTTGTCTTGGACGAAAAGGGCAAAAAGATGAGCAAAAGCAAGGGCAACGTCATCAACCCGATGGACGCGATTGCCGAGTTTGGGTCGGATGCCCTCAGATTGGGTCTTGTTGCCAGCCGCAGCCCTGGCCAGAATCAAGCATTCAGCATGAACAGGGTATTAGCCGGTCGAAATTTCTGCAACAAACTGTGGAATATCGCAAGATACATCGAAGACAAGGTTACCGAGGGTTTCAGAGGTGGCCCACCAGAGCCTAAGACCATTGCTGATCATTGGATAGTCCATAGACTGAACATGGCAATCGATGATACAAAAAACAAGATTGAAACGTACCGTTTTGCCGAGGCCCAAGAAACTGTTTACCACGTCATTTGGAACGATGTCGCCGATTGGTATATCGAAGCCAGCAAGTCGCAACACAGTCCGTCAATGATGGCTTGGGTCCTTGAAACCTGCCTAAAAATCGCTCATCCGTTCGCGCCGTTCGTTACCGAGACCATCTGGCAAACTCTGCCATGGCATGACAATCTGTTAATATCGGCTGCCTGGCCAGGAGAAACTAAATTTAACGATATTGCCGCCGCTGAATTCTCGCGCTTGAAAGATCTGATCACAGAAGCCCGCTTCGTCATAACCGAACTGCCTGGTAATGAGCGCTACAGTATGCTTTATCAAAACGACAGCCTGATAGCTGACAACGTCATAATTATTCGACAAATGGCTAGACTCAAAGACATCCAACACGTCGATCAAGCCCGCGGTCTGCGGCTGGCTAACAACGGCAGGGAAGCTTGGCTTGATATTCCAGCCGAAGTGCTTTACGAACATCAATCCAACCTCGAAATTCGCCTAAACGAAACCAACAACGCGATTTCGACGCT
>CAZEGB010000003.1:36302-42492 GCA_964511655.1 uncultured Saccharimonas sp. (SeqCode)
ATCAATCCAACCTCGAAATTCGCCTAAACGAAACCAACAACGCGATTTCGACGCTTGAAGCCCGATTAGGTAACGAAAACTACGTCAGCAAAGCGCCAGCCAATCTGGTCGAAGAATCAAAAACCTTGCTAGAACAAAAACTGGCGCTTAAAAAGCGCCTGTTAAACGAGCTAGAAGTCTTAAAATAGATTAGATAGACGGCCAATAATAGTCGTTGTCGACGTTATTACTCTTGAAACGTTTTTGTGAAATGTATTTTTTGTCGTTTTCGGTGCGAGGCTGGGCAGCCGGCTGCTGAGTCCTTAAACTATGTGCACTGCTCAATAACGAACCGGCTTCGGCATGTATATGTTGGTACTTAGGCGACAAATCATATTCCATATTACCCTGATTATGACCGGAAACGTCCGACGTTATAACAGGCATCGACATAGCAGCCATCGCAACGCTGCCAAGTTGCGAATCGTGTACGAATACACCGAACAAGGCGGCTATCGAGATTAAAACGGGGAGGGGATTGATTAGTGGCAACATATATTTGTTTTAAGGTATTACAGGTATTAATCTAGCATAAGCTTTGTGTTCTGTCAAGTTTGGTGTATTGTATATTACAAAAAAATAGCCGGCCTATCGCAGAATAATCTGCTTTCGGCCGGCGTAATAGAGGTTTTGGGGTTTAATATGGCGGACAAATAAAGCCGTTCCAGCCGGGTTCGATTATCCCCGATCTGTTAATCGTGGAATAAAATCCACATACTTTTCTAATTTCCTCCGACAGAGTATTTCGATAAATTACTTGCGACCTGAGTGACTCTATTGTGTACCCGATAAAGAACCAAGCAAAAGTACCAGGGATATCCGGGTTCTCGTATTTATAGAGCAAAACAATCTCCACTGAAACAGTGTTACCGTCTTCCAACTTGAACTCGACGATGTGTGGGTTTTGCTTGTTGCGCCCGTACAACAGGGCAACAGTCAGATCGAAATCGGAACTTGTCCCATCAACAATTTGTAATAGTTTTGATATCAAAATTATTACCCCCATTTTTTAAGCTCCGCCAATTACGGCAGGCACATCCCGCGTAAAGCAAGAATATATGTATTTTTACATTTTCTTACGCTTTTGTCAATGCCTATTCGTGATGATAAGGGTTACCGGCGGTGATTTCTTGGGCACGGTAAAGTTGTTCGGTCAGGGCCAGACGAACCAATTGATGTGGGAAAACCAATCTGGATAACGACCACACGAAGTCGGCCCGTTTGTGAACCGTGTCATCGACGCCATAGGCACCACCGATGACAATGACGACTTGTTTTGACTTTTCAAGTTGGCCCAGCAACTGTTTGGCTAATCCAGGCGAATCGATGATTTTGCCTTGTTCGTCCAACAGAATGACATAATCATAAGCATTTAGGCGCGAAAGTATAGCCCTGGACTCTTCCTGACGCGCCGTAAGGCCGGTTTTGGACGAATGAGGCAAAAAGACCCATTCAATTTGAAAAGGGCGCTTCAGGCGCTTCTGATAGCGTTCGATACCTTCAGCCACCCATGACTCGTGTTTTCTACCGACGGTGATGATATGGATAGACATTACATCTTTAGCTTTGCCGCCACCGCAGCCAACAGTTCGTTATCCGGATCAGCATAAAGGTCTTGGGGCTTTTTCATGTCCTCGCCGTGATAAATCGGAATCAAATGAACATGGACATGCGGCACGCCGAAGCCTTCGACTGATATACCGACGCGCGGCGAACCGATGATTCTCTGGATATGGGTGCCGATTTTTTTGACGGATATCCACAGATACGTATAGTCATCCTCTTCCAAATCCCAGATATGATTGACTTGGATTTTGGGTACGACCAGAGTATGGCCTTCGGTCATTGGGTGCAGGTCCAAAAAGGCGATGACACGATCGTCCTCATAAATCTTATGAGCTGGTATTTCGCCGTTAATGATTCTGGTAAAAATTGATGGTTCTTGCATGTTTTTAATTGTAACAAATCTCTTGCTCGGCAATGTTATACAATATAGGGCATGGCGATCGAAAAACAAACAAATATCCAAAAAATCATCGACGGCTATATCGACAAGATATTTCTTTGGTTTATCCCTCATTCCGTCCGTCCGAACCATATAACCGTTATTCGTTTGATATTGGTCCCAATCATTTATTTTCTGCTGATAAAAGGTATGTTTGATGTCGCCCTGATATTGTTCGTCATTGCCGCCTGCACCGATTTTATTGACGGCGCGATGGCTAGAACCAGGGACCAAATCACGAACGTCGGCATAGTCATCGACCCGATTGCAGACAAATTCCTGATTATTTCCGTGCTGCTTTACATCGGCTTTGACTACCTGATAGTCAAGATTTTTATATTTTTCATCATACTAGAGATGATTGCCGTCATCACAGGTGCGCTGACGTCATACTCTACCGGCCGGCCGCTGGGAGCAAACATATTTGGCAAAATCAAAATGATTCTGCAAAGCGTCAGCGTCGGTCTTTTTTTGCTGGGAATACTGATAAAAAATAACCCCTTAATCGTCGTCTCCGAATATATTTTGTTCGCGGCGCTGGTTTTTGCAATAGCTTCCGGTGTTGAAAACCTAAGGCTCAAGATAGAAGCTTATAAAAAATCGGGTTCGGTTTTATAATTAGATTATGAACAAGAATCCCGAAAGACCCTACTTCAAAGACCATGACAGAGGCGAAAGATTTCCAAACCTCGACTGGAATCAGCCTGATTACGGCGAGACACCCGAAGACGAAACTGACGATAGCGACAAGCCCAAACCGGATTATGAGGTTACAGGTATCCCCTCTGTAGACGCCAGCAGAAAGAGCAGGGCAGAGCAGGAAAGGGTTCTAAGGGAACTTGGAGAAGTCAGAATAAGACTAGAGGAGACTGAAAAAGAAAAGCTAGAAGCCATTGAGAACGGCATGGTAGACATCCAGACCGGCTGCTTCAACGGTAATTTCTTTGAAAAGTATAAGGCCGAGAATTTTAATCCGGAACGAAACCACGGCAAACTTGCCATCGTTATCGTCGACCTGAATGACCTCAAAAAAGTAAACGACGACCCAGCCCCCGATAAAGGATACGCGGCAGGCAACCGAATGCTCAGACAGACCGCTGAGTTTTTGAAATCGAACGCTTTCAGGGCTGATGATGTCGTCGTGCGCCTAGGCGGTGACGAGTTCATCGTGATTTGCCGGAACGACAACGAAGACGAGAAATTTGGGAATAATCTGCAGACAAGGGCGGATGAAATGTTCCCGCAGCTGCCGGTCAGCGTAGCCTACGGAGTTGCAGTTTACAATAAGAACATTGATAATTCCACGGATTTGGATGAGTTCGAAAGAGGTCTCGAACACACCAAAGATCGCGCCGGATTTATCATGCATCAGATGAAAAGAAAAATGAAGGGCCTGGACTGAGGAACTTCACACGCCCATATAACCGCTATACAAGAACAGATACGTCGCATAACCGCTCATCACGACCGACAGCAACCATAAAACAGCTTCTGTCGTCATTATTTTATCGGGCAAATATTCCGTAAACAGCACTAGTACCCACGGTAACAATATCATGGCATAGCGATATGAATACTGCCATCCGCCCGGATTACCATGCACCCATAATGCCGTTGTCAATATGACAATGGCTACCCAAGCCATTCTTACGCGAAATCGGTCGCCTTTGGGGTTACGAAAAAGAAGGAATAAAAAGGGGCTAGCTAATAATATCGACCCGCCAAAACCGGTAGGGCGCCAATAAGGCCAGTCAGGTATAGATATCCAACTCTGAAACAACATCTCGCGGGCGTTGTTAGCAATGTAATTGATCGAAAATATACCGTCTCGGTATAAGTATTCGTCTAAAACTCCAGGAATGCGGGCATAGCCAAAATCAAAATACGATCCGAAGCGAGCATGGTTATATAACAGCGTGGCAACCCCTAGAATCACCGGGATAGCGCAAAATTTTAGTGCCAATGGCCAGGTCCGGCGAACTAATTCGGCGAACGGTTGCCGGGGCTTCCAATATGGCCGCAATAAAAACGCCAAAATTATCGGAGCAATCAGTATCACCTCGGTTCGGTTGCCAAATGCTATTGCCAAGGCCAACCCGGCCAAAAACGGCCTTGGTTTCACGATACTCCAGTACAACGCACCTAATTCTCCCAAAACGGCAAAACCAAGCGCTATCTGCCATGCACCGGCGAACAACAGATTGGTCATAAACCAGGTGCCCGCCACCAGCCAAAGTGCCAGCATGATACGTTTTTCGACTTTCATTCGTTTATTTATGCCGGTGTAAGCGTAGGCCATCGCGGCACAACCGCCAGCCAGCAATGCGACCACTAAATTTACTGGGTAAAACTGGAGTATACCAACCAAGACAAGCGCACTCAGAGGCATGACCGAAATGATTGAACCCAGCGGAAAAGCCGAATAAAATATCCCGCCCGCAACCGGTATCATTTCGTTAAGCCATGAAGGCACGTTGTATACACCCAAATGCCCCTGTAACAGGGATGACGCCAGTACGAATGTGTAATTCAAGTCTTGAAAATACTTTCTTTGGGCCAGCACCAAAAATACTACGGCTATCAAACAAGCAATGCCGCTGCCGATCCAAATATCCCTGTGTTTGGATTTAGCGATTTTTTTGTATACATCGGCTAACATCTGAAAGATATTATATGGCATTGAAAAGAAAATTTATGCCAGGAGAGAGATATCACTCCTCACCAACTTGGTGAGAGGCTCCTCCGTTTACTCATAAAAAATACGAGAGGGATTCGGTCACAGATAATTTGCTTTGCAAATTTCCGGCGACCATTTTCAAGAAAAGAGAGGGATATCGTCCCTCACCAAATTGGTGAGGGACTCCTCCGCTCATTCGCTCAGAAAAATGCTTCGCGCTTTTCTTCGCTTCGTTCGCTACGCCGAACCCTCGATGGCGCCAATGAATTGGCGCTCGAGGGTTCGGATCCCGAGCGTCCGCCAAACTAAATACGCCCTAATGGGGCGTATTTAGTTTGGCGGAGAGAGAGGGATTCGAACCCTCGATGAGTTGCCCCATACCGCTTTTCGAGAGCGGCCAGTTCAACCACTCCTGCATCTCTCCATAAAGAGGTCTTTGTATATTTTAACAGATTAGCCATAATATTTATCATTTTATTACGAATCATAAGACAAGCATTACCTATTTACTATTTGTCAACTTTATGTTAGGATAACACTTAAGTTAATAAAAACAAACATGTCAGAAATTAACTCACAAATAGATCAAGTAAAAGAACCGGCCTACCAGGCCAGTATCGACCAGGCCCTTGACGAGGTGCCAGAAATCAATCCGCCGGATACCATGAAGGTATTAAACAAACTGCTCAATACGGACAGGGGTATAATAACCAGCGCAGGTGAAAATTACAACAATGCCCTGTTCGGTCGGGATTCGGTTATTTCTTCGCTTGAATTGATGAATTGGAACCCCGACGTCGCCCACGAAGTAATACTGACACTTGCGTCGATGCAGGGGATAAAATATGAAAAGACTTCCGATGAAGAGCCGGGCCGCATCCTTCACGAAAGCCGTAACTACGATACGTGGGAAGCCGGTCGTGTTAAAAAAGCTATCATCAAAACCGCCTCCAGATTATGGGGTGCCGACTCCAAAGGCATGACTACCTACTTCTCGCTTGATTCGACGCCGCTATACGTCAAATTAATCACCGAATATGCCAAGGAAAACCCCGATATCTTGAATGAAACTGTCATCCGTAAAGACGAAAAAATAGTCACCATCGAACAGAGCATGACAGATGCCGCTAATTGGATAGTTGGCCACGTCGCTGATTCTGGACTTGTCGAAGTCGGCCGCCAAAATTATTTGGGGCTAATTCACCAAACCTGGAAAGATTCGCCGACCGGTTATATCCACAAAGACGGCGGTATGGCCAATATCTTTGAACCGATGGCCTATTTGACTATTCAGGCGTTATCAGCCGACTGTCTGTCGGCAGCATCCAGATTGTTGCCAGAAGAACAACATTATCTGGCCAAAAAATGGGAGTCGACCGCCGATAGCATTACTGCGGCCACCCTGAATAAATTCTGGATGGAAGATAAAAATTATTTCGCGTCCGCTATCGACAAGGACGAAGAAGGCG
>CAZEGB010000003.1:42592-51492 GCA_964511655.1 uncultured Saccharimonas sp. (SeqCode)
TGGATGGAAGATAAAAATTATTTCGCGTCCGCTATCGACAAGGACGAAGAAGGCGACGAAAGGCAACTTGAAGTCCTGCAATCGGACGTATTCTGGACGTTAAATTCGGGAATGTACGACAAATTGCCGGCTGAAGAGCGAGAAAAATATCTGACGGCTATCGTCAAAGAAATGTTCTCGGACGACTTTCTAACCGACGCCGGCATCAGGTGCCGAGCAATCAAACACCGCACCCGCGTTGCCGGTTATCACGGATCGCACGCCGTCTGGCCGGTTGATACCGGCATGGCAGCTAAAGGCCTTCGCCGACAGGGCTTCCCTAAATTAGCCGACCAATTAGAGGCTAGAATAATCAACGCTATTAATATGTCGGGTAATCACTACGAATTCTTTTATGTCATGCCTGACGGCAAGGTATTGCTTGACCTCGAAAAAGCCAAACAAAAGCAGCCTAACGCCGAAGTCTTGCCTGTCCAAATGTTGCCCGAAGCCGACATCGCTTGGACCGTTGCGGCCGCTTTTGATATCGAGGCCCGCAACAACACTAAAAGCGATGCTGAAAACGAGCAAAGGCCAGATACTTGGGAGACCAAACTCGAAGACGAAGTGCTTTCCAAGATAAAAGATGTAAAGATTCTTGAAACCAAGGAAGAATTAATAGCGGCCTATCCCGAACAGCCGAATATCCAACTGGACACTCTGCGGGGCAACAAAGATATGCTGAAAATGCTGGTCCGCACTTTGGGCGGCCACGCCATCAAATCGTTCTTTGGCCTTACGCCTCAACCGCAAACCCACCATCGCAAACAACCGACGCGGATATAACGTCCATAATCTCTGACTACTGATCCAACAATGTTTTGTATTCTTATATCAGAACTAAACTATTGCTTAGTTTATTCTGATAATTTAATATGATAAATATTAATTTGCGGAGGGTTGGGCTTTATGGAACGTGCGACAATATTCAAAATTTGGCTAGTCCTGACTATAGCTCTATCTTTTTCCCCGCTTCAGCAACTAGCTAACGCTAAAACAATTACGATCCCGTCAAACACAATTTCCGAAAATTGGTCATGGACAGAGTCAACGCCTTTCGTATTTTCGTCTGCAGCAATACCCAATATGAACCAACCTTGGTGCCCAACACCTCTGCGATTAGAAAAAATCGATGGGGAATCGACGGAAAAAAGCGTCTGCATAACCAGCGATAGCGGTATCAGGTTCGGTAAGTATTATGCAAATAGCCTTAAGTATCTAATCAGTTTTCCATTTGATTCAAAGATGTATAAGATAACCGGGCTAAGCAGTATGACCGACGACTTCACTTACTTGGGGGCTAGCGACATACTGGTATCGAAACAAAATATAATCAACGGCATAGTAAAATCGCTAGTTATATATAAGAATTTCTCTAAAAAACTACAAAAATACTATGATTATGCGAGCCAGAGCAATACTTATTTTTTTGATATATCGAATCCGGATTACGTATTTCGCAATCAAGAAGGATACGCTTGGCCAATAGGAGGGGTTGGGGCCTCTGACAATGGCGAGTGGTTGGCCGTCGAGTTCAGACAACGCGGCATAGGATTGTTGGATATCGACACTTTAAAGATGAAAAGAATATCTACCTTATCCTATTACTACAACGCCGGGTTTGACCCCACCTCACAACTTGCCGTCAGTAATGACGGCCGGCACGTTGCGATAATGGGGGCAAACGCCGGTTTTCATATATTCGGCGTTACTGCCGATTGCGGCGATGAAGCAACGGATATGAACATGGAGGCCGTTTCGCCGATCGAAAATACATGCAAGGAAGCAAATGTCGAAACATGGCGGTTTATTGATAGGCTTTGGGCGGCTTTTAGCCCCCGGTTCAATGATGACGGCGGAGAATTAGATTTCTACGCAAGCTCATATTCGAACCAAACACTGGAAATTTCACTCAGAGCCGGCGGCTATAGCAACAAAAAGATGGACTATTTAGCACTGGGAGATTCTTTTACTAGCGGTGAAGGCGAAACTAAAGACGAATATTATTTGAACGGAACGAATGAAGAGTATGAGAAATGCCACGTTAGTATAAATTCATATCCATTTGTCGTTTCGGATTTGATGGGGATCGACGTTTCAAATATGGCGAATGTAGCTTGCTCGGGGGCTGTGACTTCGGATGTAATCGGCAAAGACACTGAATATTTTGGACAAGGAACGAGACTCGGAAAAAAATTCCTTAATTTAAATGATTCTGAAGCGACAGTTGCAAAAACAGACGCTCGCTATTCGTTTCTACCTGGCAGAATTCACCAAGAGACTTTTATAAGAGAATATGCTCCAAAGGCTGTGACTGTTAGTATCGGTGGCAACGACGCCGGATTTATGAATATTTTGACAGCCTGCCTAAGCCATGAAACATGCAGCTGGGCAAATACGGAAAAAGGCAAAGAGCAAGCGGCGCTCGCAATAAAAGGCCTGTTCCCAGTGCTAGTAAACACCTACCGAAAAATTCATGACGATTCGCCGAATTCGCGCATATTCGTTATCGGATATCCAAAGATTATTGACGAAAACAATAAATGCAACCTGATTAACGGCTATATGCTGGATACAACCGAAAGACGATTCATAAACGAAGGCATTCACTATTTGAACTCTGTTATCGCCGCAGCGGCCAAATACACGGGCGTTAAATTTATCGATATCGAAAGCAGCTTTGGCGATCAAACCTTGTGCGGCAGCCAAAAGCCGCCGGCTATGAACGCCATCAGGTTCGGGGATGACATAACAATTACTAATAAATTTCCGCGGTTCAAACCGATAGGCGCCGAAAGTTTTCATCCTAACCCCCTGGGACATACTTTAACCGCAAATATGATATATAATATTGTAGACGATTTTACTACATACAATTACTGCCCAGGCGATAGTGTCGTTTGTCCGGATGGCACAGCCAAGGCACCCGAACCTTCGGAATATTGGATACCGGATAAGCCACACGATTATCCTACGATTGCTCAAGCTGAATTCGTTTCTGACAATAACGACACTATTAACCTCGGTGAAAAACATATCGAACTTGCCGAAAAGTCGCTCCAGCCTGGCTCGGCCGTCAAAGTCGAAATAGCTTCGACCCCGACTTTGTTGGGCGAATATATATCTAGCACCGACGGTTCATTGAGTATTGATATTAGGCTGCCGTCGGATTTGGAATACGGTTACCATACCGTTTATCTAAGCGGGACTTCTTATTCTGGTGAACCGATCGAGCTGTATGAAGTAATTCAATTTGCTAAAAAAGTTAAGCCCAATCAGATAAACCGGACGAAGCCGAAAAATAATGACGAAAACAAGTCTGCAAGCAACCATCAATTAGCGTTCGTAAATACCGAATATGCCAGTTCCGAAACAAAAGGCCAAGTCAAAGGCGTCTCGAGTATTAGCGGGCCCTCGAGGGCAGAGCAGCAGGAAAACAGGCAAATTAAGAGCTTATACATTATTGCGTTCTTTATTCTAATCACTCTGATACCGGTGGTGATTATGGGTATCGTCTGATTAGGGTATTAACATGGACGTGTTGCCGTCCATTTTATACCAGGCTTCACGAGCTATATCTTCACACCTCAAGCTGACTACAAGTCTTCCTTCCCCATTTAATATTTCCGATCCATAAATATCATAGTCTAAGTCATAATCGGCCTCTCCCTGATTCAACTTAAAGATGTAATCACACTGAATCCCGCTATTTTTTTCCAAATATTCTTTTTCTGCACTGCTGACAACGAAGTTCTTACCGAAATCACTGGGTAGTTGTGGATCAAGTTCCGTTTTAGCCGTCAAGGTATCACTACCGTCAATGATTGGGTAGTACTTGGTCTGCAAAGTGTTCAATTGATCGACCGACGTAATGGTCTTTCGCAAAGATATCGAGGTCACACAATTGAATTGGCCAGTTGGGAAGTCGCCCGCATGCACTTCATTGCATACTGCGGCATATTCCCAGTCATCGCCGCTGTTCGCGTTCGATTTGATCCGGCTGAACAGTCTTTGCATCTGGTTATCAAGTTGCACATATTTGTTTTGTTCAATTTTGTCGAATATCGGAGACGTTGCGAAGACTCCAACGACGTACAGAACCAACAACCCTAAAAGTATCAGTGGCGATAGTAGAAATATCCTTATGATTTTCTTTGTTTTTTGCTTGTTTTCGTCTAGATTTTTTACCATATGCTTAATATAACATTAATTTTGGCTTCAAGAAATAATCGTCAGGTCGTTAGGTTGATGAAACTTGTCATTCCCCAAGTCGCCAGTAGGAATATGATCGAAAACAAGATGACGAACACGCCCTTCATCCAGTCATGGGGCAGGAATGTCCAATGCGAATAACTTGTCGATTCCAGGTCGTAAAACAGTTCTTTGTCTTGCTCGCGGACCCTGCTTAATACGTAAATCGCAAATATGTCTAAAATTGGCAACGCATACATGAAGAATAACGGCCAAAATAATAAATGTTCAAAACCATCGGTGCCAATTTCTTCAAGTAAAGAGGGCAGGGCGTATATACCAAGCGCGAACGCCGGCAGCAACAAGATTGACGCGACAAGGATGGCTTTTCGCTTCCAGACATAACCTTTCTTTCTAAGCTTGCTGACCAATATCTCGGCATCATCGTTGGGTGGCGCCGTATAGATGAATAGTGTTGTAATCATCACACCGATTATCGTGAAACAGTTTGATAATCCAAGGTAAAAGCCCAGTCTAAGAAGATCGCCCGGTTTCTTCCTTAAATTTTTGAAGGCGATAAAGCCAGCTATCAATGCCGATAGTATCGAGTTCACGACCAGCAGAACGGCAAAAGTCGCCCATTTATGTTGTGCGACGAACAACGGATAATTTTTTGCCAAGGGGATGTGATTGTCGAACCACAAATCTTCGGTGAAATACTTTGACGGCGCATTAATTTCGACCTTGGTGTAGTTAATATCTTCGTATCTGCCGTTAAAAAAGGCGTCCTGATCGTCGTCCGAAGAATCAGTACCTTTGATGAAATATTCCGTTCTCGTAGAGCTTTTAATATCCTGATAGACTATCGGTGAAACATGACCGATTATTCGGATCGTAGCCGGAACAATTTTGCTGCCGTAAACGCTGGTTGGTATTAACGGGAAGAATATTTTTTTCGTCGGGAAGGTTACGAAAACGCCTTTTTGATTGAATGCTGTAGTTGAATCAACTTCTTGAATTACCGACGGATCTTTTTGCACGGCAGCGACTAGTTCCTGTAGAACGGCTTCGCCTTCATCGGATTCCAGGAATTCAATTGCTGGGTCAGCATCAAAAGAGCTATAGCGGCTACTCTGGCTAGAATATCCAAGATTTTCTTCAAACTCTGGGTATTTGTCCGCAATGGTTAATTCTATGTCCGAAAAATCCGGATAATCATTAAAATAAAAGATTTTATTGTAAATATATTCCGAGCGAACATTTTTATAGAAATTTAATATATCACCGGAAGTAATTCTGACTTCATCTTTTGGGTCTATCCAAGAGGCGATGAACGAATAGTTCTTGCCGATGTATTTATCCAGAACGCTGATCGAGCCGCTTGCGACTTTTAAGCCCTTTTTATTCAAATATTCATAAATACCTTTTGATGTCCTGGCGGAAATAATTTCCGAGGTTATACCGTTTTTATCGACGTGATCATATACAACGACGTCCGGTTTTACACTGCTTCCATCCGTCGAAGCCCCTGTGCCCGCGGCAGCACCAACCATTATGCCGTCGCCATAGTACGTACTACCGTAGCGATGATTCAATTCATACGGCATAAACGGGATAGTGTAAAGTTGAGTTTTCGGTAACAGCAGCCCAATATCTTCCATGTTCATTTGTGCCGTTTGGGAAATCTCTTCGCCCCTAATGTTTGGCATACTTTTCAAGATATCGACGGCGACCTTACTGGGGTCAGCCGGCACCGGGAACAACCAAACCGCACCGTTATTGATGTTGTCATCAAGCCCGATACTGAGTATCATCTTTTGTATGCCGTCTTCATAGTTGATAAAGGCCTGCTGATTTTTTTCGGCAGAATAGTCCCAGCGGTCGGAGTACGGATCGAATACAAGTACGCCACCATCGGCAAACGCGCTTTTTGATGTAAAGGCAACAACGGATATTAAAGACAGTGCTATTATGAACGAACCAAAGAGATATTTTTTCATATCCTTATCTTAGTACCGCCTGATATATTATTCAACGATAAACATAAGAATATTAAATACTTGAGAAAATGGATTTGATCTTCTATCTTGCAGTATCGTGAGATTCAAATATCGGGTACGCGGGCGGATTGAAGGTAAAGTAAGAGAAAGCCGCGAAAATCAGGGTTAATAATGCTGCGGAAATATACTTATCGACCGGAGCTTTATTCTTTGAAGACAGCATCTTAAAACTTATGTACTGTCCAACAACTACCGCAATTACAAACGATGCGATATCGACAACAAGCACTTCACTTACGCCCAAAGCACCGGTGTATGTGTAAAAGAATGCAGTAATAAACAGGCTCATGAACATGAATTCTATTAATTTCGTCCACAGCACCTTAGCCACGTCCTTTACAAGTCTAAGTTCTATTAGGCCGACTAAAAATAGCGGCAGAATAAACAATTTGCTGTGTTCCCAGACGCTTTCGTTGACCGCGGAAAAAATACCAACGAATGCATTTTGTCCCGACAAAGCGTATGTAAAGTGGAGAAGCGAGCCGGCAAATACCATAAATATAGCGGAATGAATTTCTAACTGCTTTAACGACACCTTATTCATAGTTTGATTATACTACGGGTGAACAATCGGCGGCGCCTGCGACGCACCGGTTAATTATCGGGTGATTTTAGATGTCTTTAATGCGTATGTAATGTTCAAACGTTGTCGCAAATACTACACTTACTAAATACCTGTAGCAAGCTGCCGACATGACAATCTGTTATGTATGCCGTTGTTCGAAAGATCTTATCTGCGACAGTGGCTATTGATGGACCAGCAACAGAGACCTCGGATCCTCGGCGGCGACTGTCCAATGTTGTTTTTTCAAATCATCAATTAGCTCTTTACGTTCGTCATTGTTTATCATCAATACGCACTGGACATTATATTTTTTGAACTCCTTATCACGGGCGCTTTTGTCCCTGAGCGCCGCTTGATAATCGTCCATGTATTTTTGTCCGTCCATAACCCAAGTCGCCATACGACCGTCGATGTACACCTTCTCGGACGGCAACTTCCAAATCAAATATCCACCATAATCGTAGAAATTGAATATTGCGCCTTTACATGGATGCTCTTGCAGATAAGCAACAGAGTTTTTAGGGTATGTATACTCTCGGTCAAGAGAAACACTCTTATACACGTAAACAGCAATGGTTAAGACGGCAACTGTAATAACTACACCGACTGTCGCAACGAACAAGCGCCTGGGCTTATCTAAATCCTTTGGAATCATAGCGGCAGTTTGACGCAGCCGTTCGTCCGTCACCTGGATTGACATGATAACGAATAGAGCCAGGTTTCGCACGCTCGACATGCCGGCCAAAAAGAATATTACATCCAGGCCCAGATACTTTTTCCAGTTTTTGTAACCCGTCAAAGCAAATGCGCAAGCCCACAACAACGCGTAGGGTGCCACTATCCACGGAATCCAGAATGACCTCCATTCGACGATTCGAGCATGAGTCGATGAGTCGGTGATTGTCCTGATTACCTCGACATATATATCCAAACCGTAAGGGTTAAAGAGCGTCATGATAGCACCGGCGGCGGTCCAAATGACATATTCGAGCGAGCGCTCCTTAATTGCCAGATACAGTAAATAGGCGAACCCGATAATAAAACTGCCATGAACGTTCGCCCAGACTAAGAATAACAAAGGTATGAACCATCTGTAGCGATGGTTTTTGGCTTTCATGATGACTATCAAAAGCGCCAGTCCAAGCACCGACCAGGTGATAGCCCTTACCCCTGAAAACGCTGTCATTGCCAGCACCGCCAAAATAATTGTCAGGTTGTGGACTTTTCTGGCAACCAGCCACACTGCAAAAGTCCATACGGCCGAAGAAATTACACATAGCAGGGTATAGCCGCCGATCGAATATAAAACGTACGTAAGGATATCGCTCAGCCATTCGTGGTTAATCCAAGGGAAATCACTGGCGGTATAAGAGAAAATATCGGTTGCCGGAATGCCGTGCGCCAAGAAATACTCTCCCGACTTTAAGTGCCAGCCAAAATCAGGGTCAAGCCTGAAGAGGGCTATCAGCAAAAATATAACGAAGACCACGCTGAAAGTGACTGCCGGCGGCCACGTCAACCACCGCCATTTGCTTTTGTTTTTTGTCGTTTTCGCTTGAGTCATTACATGTTATTGTACCGCATATGACCCAGCCAAGAGAGGATTATATAACGTCCTTCGGCCATGAGATTCGGCGTAGCGTAAAAAGAGAACCACAAAAAAGTTGGGGAGAGGGCGAGGTATCGTCCCTAGGTCGTGAGATTCGGCGTAGCGCAGCGCAGAAAAGAAAGCACCCGCTGAATAGCGGGTATTTTCTTTTCAAGCAAGCGGAGAAGCGGAATCCGCTGGATAGCGGATGGAGCGCCACTCGCGGGCCCCGCCGTGGCGGGGCGTCGCCGAGTTTGAATTTTGCGTAAAATGGGGAGATATCGCTCCGCTGCGCGGGCTCTTTCGCTTGCTTACAAAAAATTATAAATACTTTTTTGTTGCGTTGCGCTCCACCGAACACGCGGTCGCGTCAGCTTTGCTGACGCCCGCGAGTTCGAGCCTCGACCTGACGTTAATAAAAAATAACGACCAAATGGTCATTATTTTTTATTGGCGG
>CAZEGB010000004.1:0-49118 GCA_964511655.1 uncultured Saccharimonas sp. (SeqCode)
AAATTGGTAGAACCCACTGATCTGACGCGGCAGTTCGACTTCGGCTTTTGCAATCATTGCTGCAGCTATGTCCTTAATAATACCTACGACTCGATCGTACTCAGGTTTATTACCAGCGATTGTTTCTTCAAGTCTGTTTTGCGCCTGAATTTGGCGATCACTATATAGATCTTCTATTTTTCCCAATCCTTTCACCTCCAACAAATTGTTAAATTTCAATACTATACGATATGTGTATTTTATATAACACTTTAATTGTCTTGTCAATCGGATTATAGTGTAACGCGAATTATTTCAAATAATAAAGATAGGTTCCTTTTTAGAACCTATCTTGCTATTAATAATTGTCAGTTTTTTAAGCTTCTTTGTGCCTGGCTTCGACTTCGGCTTGCAGGGCTGCTAGCTTGGCTTCTTCGGCGGCTTTTTCGGCAGCTTTGGCTTCAGCTTCGGCGCGGGCAAGTTCTTTCAAGCGAGCCTCTTCGGCCTGGACTGCTTCGTCGTAAACATCGTTAACAGATTCGCGATCAAAATTGACACTGCGCAAACGAGCGCTTTTACCGCTGCGGTCGCGCAAAAAACTAAGGTAATTGCGGCGTACTTTGGAGCGGCGAACGATTTCAATTTTTTCAACTAACGGACTGTGGATTAAAAAGCTTTTTTCAACGCCGACACCACTTGCGATTTTACGAACGGTAATTCGCGATGACAAAGAGTCACGGCGATCGGTACGGATAACGACGCCTTCGAAAACCTGGATACGCTCTTTAGCGCCCTCTTTGATTTTTTGGTGAACACGAACGGTATCGCCGCTACGGACATCAACGACATTCGATTTTTTCTGGGCCTCATCTACCTTCTTGATTAATTCAAAACTCATTTGACACTCACTTTAAAATTTATATACTAAGTCAGCTATCGACTATAACACAATTGTGCCGAATATAAAAGGGTTAATCGCAAAAAATACGCTAAATTACTTGGTTGACTTCGTCAAGCGTCGTCTCGCCGCGAAGGGCCGCGAGTACACCGCTTTGCATCAGCGTCACCATACCTGAAGCGCGGGCGGCCGTTTCGATAGCCTCGGTATTGATGTCTTTGATGTCACCGCGCAAGAACTTCTGTATGTTTTCGTTAACGACCATCTGCTCCATTATCACGATACGATCCTTGAAGCCGAACGGCGAAGTGTCGGTAATAACCGGACGCCATAATTTAAAGGTATTAAAGTCAGGTTTTTGAACATGAGCCGGCAAGTCTTTTAGGACGTTATAGACCCATTGGCGAGTCGCGTCGTCGGGATCGTATGCCTGTTTGGTGGTATCATCCAAACGCCTTACCAGTCGCTGAGCAATCATCAAGCGGATTGCCGAACTGAATATAGGGTTAACGCCAATCAAATCAATCATGCGGCTGAATGCTGCCGACGTGGAATTAGCGTGAAAGCTTGATAATACCAAGTGACCGGTTATGGAAGCTTGGATGGCAGTTTTAGCCGTATCTGAATCACGAATTTCGCCGATCATAACTACATCCGGGTCTAAGCGCAAAACCGCCCTCAACCCATCGGCAAAACTTTTGCCGCCGGTCGTATCGATTGGGATCTGAGTTATTCCGGAAATTCCGTATTCAATCGGATCTTCCAGTGTAATAATCTTGCGTCGGGTTGTATTTAAGGCATTGATAATACTATAAAGCGTGGTCGACTTACCGCTCCCGGTAGGCCCTACTATCAAGACCATTCCTCTAGGATGACTGATTACCTCATTGATTTCAGCCCTTTCCGTAGGGGCGATCCCCAGTCTATCCAAATTCAACATCGACTCGTCGAAATTAAAGAGCCTAAGAACGGCATCTTGGCCATACATAGTCGGTACCGTTTCAAGACGCAAATTTAATAGATGCGTCACGCCGTCACGCGTTATTTCTTTTTGCAAATGCCCCGATTGAGCTTCGGTCGCAGCGGTCGAGATATTAGCCCTGGAAGCCAAAGCAGCCAAAATGACCCTGTAGCGTTCATTGCTTAAATCGGCCACCGGATGAAGCACACCGTCAATACGCATACGTATACGCATATGTGTTCTTTGATTTTCGATGTGTATGTCGCTAGCGCACAAACGGTCGGCTTGATCGATTAAATAATCAAATACAGCGTCGCTGCCGACGGAATTAAGCGTTTTACTGACCTCAGCCAGAGTCTCACTGTCTCCTTCGCGGGCAATCTCGATATCATCATAGACGACTTTTGGCGGTGGGTCATAACGTTCCAGTAGCCTTTTATAACCACTGTCGGATATCAAAAAGAACTGGATCATATTGCCGACGTCAGTATATTCCTTGGAAAAATCGTGAATGAATGATTGCGGCGTTTGCGTAGTTACGCCGAATTGCCAAGTCGTAGCCTCGTCGCCTTTCGTAAGCGGCACGATCTTGTCGCGATGCATAACCTCAGTCTCAATGACGTCGTTGACCAGCGGCAATGTTTCTTCGATCGAACGCGTATCCAAATACGGCATATTCAAAACAGTCGCGCGCTGAGCAGCCGCTCTTTCTTCTTGCTCGCGGTGTTCGTCTTGGATCTTGTCTTCGTCCATTGGCTCTTATCATAGCAGAAAACACAAGCGTTTTATAGCCAGACGCCGAAATATATTGTTAGAAGAATAAAAAAATACCCCGACAGAAATAATTCTTTCGGGGCAAGGCGGTAGTTATTTATAAAACAGTGAGATGTTGAGTATCACGCGGCCGCTTTTTGCCAAATAGATTTTTGTTTGAATTCTTTTGACAATTTCGATTTTGCCACGATTTTCGTGAATCCATTTGTTGGCGCGTGATTCAATCGCTTTCATTTCCTGATCTATGGTGGCTTCGTCCGGTTTTTCAAGCCGTGTTTCAAAGAGCTCGAACTTCTGGTGTGCCACAACAACCACTCCTTTCATATGTACTGCCGGTTATCATCGTTACTCGAACGATTACACTTTCAAATAGCCCGACTAATTTTACTATACAATATGTATTAATTGTTGTCAATTATGTTTAAGTTACACTATGCTCAGTAAAGTCATAGTACAATATATGAAATGACGGAAATAATTATAATAGCGCATAATATTCGCTCGACCTTTAATATCGGATCGATTTTCCGCACTTGCGAAGGCTTTGGTGTATCGAAAATTATTATCAGTGGTTACAGTCCATACCCTAAATCACCAAATGATACGCGGTTACCTCATATCGAATCAAAACTTACTTCTCAAATTCATAAGTCAGCTCTTGGAGCCGAGACGATGGTGCCGTTTGAATACCAAGAAATACCTGATTTAAAGTCTCTGAAAGAAAATGGTTTTACAGTTGTCGGCTTAGAACAAGATAAACGCAGTATTTTATTAAAAGATTATTTGCCGCCAAAGAAAATCGCGCTGATATTAGGCGAAGAGGTGAATGGCCTGACCGACGATTTACGCGACCAATGCGACGTATTAGTAGAAATTCCGATGGTCGGCCAAAAAGAATCATTCAATGTCAGCGTCGCCGCCGGCATAGCATTATATTCACTGACTACTTGACTACTACGCTGTCTTCACCAAGCACTTTCACCAGTGCGCCTATTAGTATGTCGCTAGCTTCGACTTTGAAAGGCAGTCTGATAGCTGATTTATTCTCAACACCAAGGACCAAAACAATTTCTGATATTCCCGGATAATCGCTGCAGACTCGCCTTAATGACAGTAACGTGTCCTGATCATCGGGGTTTTTGATATGGATGAATATTTTTTTATTGTCAGGAATGTCTTTGATAATCGGTGCCTGTTTAACCGTAACATTTTTCGATTTCTTATCATTTGTATTATAGGCCTTTTCGGCTTTAGTCTTAGAACTGGCTTTTGGCGCATTCATCTTTTTGCCATTAGACAAATAGTCATGAAGTTCTTGGTCGGTTACGAATTGAACTTCGTCGGCGATCATTTTGGCATCCGTTCCTAAATTACCGTCGCGATCGCGCGCGCTGATTTTGCCGGTAGCTCGAATCACAGCATCTTGGACTAACTTAGCACCGATTTGTTCGAACAAATTCGGAAAGACGATCACTTCGCTCTCGCCAGTCTTATCCTCTAGACCGACAAACGCCATTTTCGAGCCGCTTTTTGTCACAATCGTGCGCACCGTAGAAATCAACCCGCCAATCGTCGTCTTTTTGCCATCAGCTTCATTAGTGATTTGCACTAAAGGCACGGTCTGTTCTTCGAAATATACATCGTAATTATCAAGCGGATGAGAACTGATATAAAGACCTAGAAGCTCACGTTCCCAAGCAAGTCTTTCCTTTTCAGTATGTTTAATCGGCGAAGGCGACAGACTCACGGTCGGCTGCACGTGTGATAAATCATTCAAACCGCCGAACAAGTCGGTCTGACCGCTAAGGGCTTCTTTTTGCAGTTTGCTGGCAAAAGCTTGGATGGTATCCAAATTGAATAACAAATCCGATCTGTCCGCCAGGCTATCAAAACCGCCGGACCTGATTAACGACTCCCATGCTTTTTTATTGAATCGGCCGGTTGCGACTCGTTTAGCAAAATCTTCAATACTCTTGAACTTTCCGTCTTCACGAGCGCGCAGGATTTCTTCGACCGCACCGACGCCGACGCCTTTGACAGCGGCCATACCAAACCTGATTTCTTTTTTACCAGGAACGACCGCGAACTCTACGAAACCTTCGTTGACATCCGGCGGCAGGACTTTGATACTCATACGTTTACATTCGCTGATCTCGATTGCCAGCCTATCGATGTCGCCTTGGTCACTGGTCATCAATGCCGCCATGAAAGCTTCTGGGTAATGCGCCTTCAAATACGCCGTCCAATAACTAATAAGTCCATAACATGCAGCGTGCGATTTATTGAAACAGTAGTTCGCGAATTCTTCCAATTGAGCCCAAAACTCTTCGGCTAGTTTTGGGTCAGCACCACTGGTTTTTACGGCACCTTCGACGAAGTCGGCTTTGACTTTGCGCATCAAATCGATCTTCTTTTTACCGACGGCTTTTCGCAGAGTATCGGCTTGACCGCCTGTAAAACCCGCGAATTCCTTAGATATCTGCATAAACTGCTCTTGGTAAACCAAAATGCCATAGGTCTCCTTGAGTGCGTTTTCAAATTTCGGATGCAAATATGATATCGTTTCTTTGCCGTGCTTGCGCTTGATAAAGCTTTCGATGAACTGCATAGGGCCTGGACGATATAATGCCACCATGGCGATAATATCATCGAACACCGATGGCTTTAATTCGCGCAAATATCGTTTCATGCCGGCCGACTCAAGCTGAAAAACGCCGGTCGTGTCGCCGCGCTGTAACAATTCGTAAGTTCTTTCGTCATCAAGCGGCAGTTCATCGAGTTTAATTTTTGTATGATTCACCTTTTTTATAATTCGAAGTGCGTTATTTATCGTAGTTAAGTTTGAAAGACCTAAGAAGTCCATTTTTAACAGCCCTAGGTCCTCAACCGGGCCCATCGGGTATTGCGTCGATACGACGCCTTTTTGCGCGATTTCGAGCGGTATATACCTGACAATATCATCAGGTGCGATAACTACACCTGCGGCATGAACGCCGTGCGAACGAATCGTACCCTCAAGCCTGATCGCATAATCGATTACTGTTTTGGCGGTCGGATTGGTTTCGTACTCGTGTTTAAGATCGAGGTCCTTATCGACGCTAACTTTCAGTGGTATATGCTTACCCTGGACAGGCGGCGGAATCATTTTTGATAAGCGATCGGCTTCGGCATAGGGCACCTGCAATACTCTTGCAACATCCCTGACGGCTGCACGGGCTGCCATTTTACCGAAAGTAACGATATTGGCTACTCGGCCTTCGCCATATTTCTGAGTACAGTAAGCAATTACTTCGTCACGGCGAGTATCTTGGATATCAATATCGACATCAGGCATGCTGATACGATCCGGATTCAAAAATCGCTCAAACAGCAAATCGTAGACTAGCGGATCCAATTCGGTAATACGTAGCGAATAAGCGATTATCGATCCGGCGGCGCTGCCGCGGCCCGGCCCAAAAATTATACCCTGATCTTTGCCCCAATTGATGAAATCTTGGACGATCAAAAAGTAACCGTTGAATCCCATGCCGTCGATAACGTTAAGTTCGTATTCGGCACGTTCTAGAACTTCTTCGGGAATATGTTTCTTGGCTTCTTCGATGGATAGATCACCTATCTGTTCACGTTCCAGATCACCGTAGCGCCATGCTAAACCCCTATACACCAATTCGTCCAGATATGACTTTTCGCTTTTACCGTCCGGAGTCGGGAACGTCGGAATCAGTATGCCGCCTAAATCCAGTTCCACGCTGCAGCGATCGGCAATGCGCCTGGTGTTCAAAATTGCTTCGGCATTATCTTTGCCCCATTTTTTTATGATCTCCATAGGATCGGTCACATGAAGATCGAATTGTTTTAGAGTCATACGATCATCGTCGCTCAAATACGCGCCAGTACCGACACACAGCAATATTTCGTGAGCTTCCTGGTCGTCATGGACCAAATAGTGCCCGTCATTACTGACCACAAGCGGGATATCAAGTTCGGCTGATAGTTTTTGCAAATAATTATTAACTTTTATTTGGATATCCCAGTCGTGATTTTGCATTTCCAAATAATAACGATCCCCAAAGATCGATTTATACCAAGTAGCAGTTTTTTTAGCGGTTTCATAATCATCAATACGAAGGCTTTCGCCCAATTCACTACTGGAACAACCTGATAGAATAATTAGACCTTCGTTATATTTTTCAATAATTTCATGGTCTATTCTTGGCTTATAATACATACCTTCTAGGTTAGCTATCGAGCTAAGCTTCATAAGGTTCTGATAACCCTGGTTATTCATCGCCAATATCGTCAAGTGATACCTGGCTTTATCCTTAGATGGGTCGCGATCATGCCTTGAGCGTGAAGCAATATATGCTTCCAAGCCAATTATTGGCTTTATGCCGGCTTCGGTTGCAGCCTTGTAAAATTCAATCGCCCCGGACATCGTACCGTGGTCGGTTACAGCCACGGCTTCCATGCCCATTTCTTTAACCTTATTAATTAAATCAGGAATTTTCGTCAGGCCATCAAGCAAACTGTGGTGCGTGTGATTATGCAAATGCACAAAATCCGACGGCACCAACTGGATATTGTTGCCAGTTGCTTTATTTGATTGAACCCCCATATACAACTTCTATTATACCTAATTTCAGTTCTTAAGATATGTAGTAAATACAACCAAATGATTATGTCTATCTAGTACTTTGCATTGCATCTATTATCTGGTTGATATAATCGCCTATATAAGGGAACCAACCTGCGAATTGAGCCAGAATCCAAACGATGAACGCGACTATGACCGTACCGCCTAACACGGTTCCGAATCCAAAACATATACCGCGGATAAAGTTGATCTTATAGACCATGTGACGATTACGATAGAAGTCGTAGAATAGTTCCTCGATCAGCTGATGGCGAGCACCAAGCTCTTGGCTATTAGTAGCTTTTTTGACTATTTTTTTGCCGACTTTTCTGATCATTAAATTCTCCTACATATAAAATAGCACACTAAGCGTAAGCAGTGTGCTATTTTTTCTATAAACGCTCTTTATTTTTTGCTAAAAAAACCTTTTTTTGCACCTTCTACGGCACGTTCAGTCCGGTCCTTTAGGTCACCGGCGCCTTCTTTTGCCTCTTTGACCAAATCTTCAGCGCGATTTTTGACGTCGGTGGCAATTTCTCCGGCTTCGGCAGACATTTTTTCGGCTTTTTTGCTCATGTCGGATTTAATGTCTTCGGCTTTAGCCTTAATGTCGGCGCGAGTTTCTTTGCCGCTTTTCGGCGCAGTTAACAAACCGGCCGCAAGTCCTGCCAATGCTCCAAACAATGCTCCTATTGCGAATTTCTTTTTTGACATAGTTATTCTTCCTTTTTCCTCTCTTTTTCTTTATAAAATTTTTTAGCATATTTTTTAATCATGCTTGCCACGATCATAGGCGAAGTCACATTATTGATTCTCTCTACGATCGAGCCTAGATTATCAAACGTGCTTTCGGCTGATTTTGTCACCTTCCGGATCTGGCGCGTTAAAATTATCAGGTATATTATCAATATTATTGCCAGAATCAAGAAAAACGCCAAGAATACCGATAGGATGATGACTAAAATTTCCGATGCCGCACTCATGTTAATTTTCCTTCTATAGCTATTACGTCAAGTTGCCTATGTTTACATAGTAGCACTAATTAATTTTCTCATCAACAAATTTATTAGCTTGTCAACTTTGCTACTTATTCAAGCGTTCCTTTAAATAACTAGCAAAAGATTCACCGTACTTTGGGTTTTCCAAAGCGACATCTACGACCGTTTGGATGTATTTGACCGGATCGCCGGTATCGTGATAAACACCTTTTATGACTTGGCCGCAAACTCGGTCTTGTTTTGCGAGGACATTAATATTCTCGGACAGGGTTATTTCGCCTTTTTTATCAACCTGTTCTTTGGAAAGAATCGGGAAAATATCCGGCGTCAGCAAATAACCCATAAAGGACGCGTAATCACTTGGTCGATTTGCTTCGCCCGGTTTTTCTAACAGTTCAGTGACCTTGAAAGTACCGCCGCCCAAATCGCCGCCAAGAGCGGCCATACCGTACTTGTCGGCTTCACTTGGTTCAATTTCATACAGACAGATGACCGATTTGCCGGTTTTATTGTAGGCTTCTTTCATTTGGACCGCTCGTGGAACTTCGCCGGTAAAAAAGTCGTCGGCCGAAAATACGAAGAAAGGCTCGTCATCGTCAATCAAATGCTGAGCGTTCAGCACAGGACGGGCGTTACCTTTTGGCGAACCTTTTTGACGGACATAAACAAAATTAGCTAATTCGGCAATTGCCTTGATTCTTTCAGCAATCTCGCCTTTACCCTTTTCGCGCAGTTCGGCTTCAAGTTCGTCGCTTCTGTCAAAGTGGTCTTCGATTGAGCGTTTCGTACTGCCAGTGACAATAATAATTTCGGTCACGCCGGCCGCAACGGCTTCCTCGACGACCAGTTGGATGACCGGCTTGTCGATTATTGGCAACATTTCTTTGGGCATGGCTTTGGTTTGAGGCAAAAACCTGGTTCCTAGTCCGGCGGCGCAAATAATCGCTTTGGTTGGTTGTTTCATTTTATTTTTTATCCTTTCTTAAGACCCCTTACAGAATATCTCGAGTCCTATAACGCGTTATTTTTGCCCCATATAGTCCTAATACCTTCTCATCGTAACTACAGTTACGCTTTGTCGGCATTAGTCTATCTGGAACAAAAATCATCACGTTCTAGACTCCCGATTTATTCCGTAAGCGGTCTTTTATTATTTTTTGCGCCAAAGCCGGGTTGGCTTTGCCGTTTGATTTTTTCATTACTTGACCGACAAGGAACCCGATGACTTTTTCGTTGCCACTTCTAAAGTCATTGACGGCTTTTTGACTAGTCTGGTCAGCTAACACTTCGTCGACAATCTGCGTCAACACGCCGTCATCGCTAACCTGGGTATAGCCCTTTTCAGTGGCATATTTTTCAATATCAGGCAAACTATCTGCCGAAACTAACTCACGGAATAAAGCTTTTGCGTTTGTTGAGCTTATTTTGTTTTGTTTAATCAATTCATATATGCCAAGCTCTAGTGTAAGATGGTTTATCTTGCCGAAAATAAACGATTCTTCGCGCAAAATAGGAATAAAGATATTTATTCTCCAATTCGCAAGATGTTTTGCGGTATCAAATTCACCCTTTTCATGCCATAACTTTATGTCGTCAAGAAAATCAATTTTCCCTCTGTATTCATTCTGAGCGTCAATCAATGTCTCGGCTTGAGCAAAATCCAACCCAAGTTCCCTCAAGATTCTTCGCCAATCACCCGGTAGTCTCGGCATTTCTGATTGAATCGCGTCTATCTCCTGTTCAGACAAAACGATCGGCGGAATATCGGGATCGGGCATATATCTGTAGTCCTGAGCATTTTCTTTGCTTCGCTGGCTGGTTGTTTTTTGTTTGGCCTCATCCCAACCTCTGGTTTCCTGGACGATTTTTTCGCCACGTTCTAACAACTCGACTTGGCGGCGGAATTCATAATCGACCGCCCGCTCGACACTTCTGAATGAGTTCAAGTTTTTGACTTCGGCACGCGTTCCCAATTCCGAAGCGTCCTTCAAAGCAACTGACACATTGACATCAAACCTCATATTACCGTGGTATAAATCACCCAATGTGACACCCGCATATGTCATCAATAAATACAGTTCCCTAGTATAAGCCTTAGCCTCGGCGGCCGAATGAATATCCGGTTCGGACACGATTTCTATCAGCGGCGTACCGGCACGATTCAAATCGACTAGACTATAGTCGCCATAGTGTGTCAATTTGCCGGCATCTTCTTCCATGTGAGCATGATTGATTCGGACTTTTACTACACCGCCGTCTTCCAGCGGTGCTTCTATAAAACCTGGCCCGATAATCGGCTGGTACATTTGGGAAATCTGGTAACCCTTCGGCAAATCCGGGTAGAAATAATGTTTCCTATCAAAGCGGCTGAGACAAGCAATTTTACTGTTCAAAGCCTTACCTGCTTTGACAGCCAGATCTACAGCCTTTCGGTTCAGAACGGGCAGCATGCCAGGCAGAGCAAAATCAATCGGGCTGACAACGCTATTGGGGGATTTGTCTCGGGCATCGTTATCGGCACCGCTGAACAGCTTTGTCGCCGTCGCCAGCTGTACGTGACACTCGATACCTACCGTGACGTCATATTTGTCGAGCATTTCGTCGCAAATCATCAGATTGCTCCTACATCCTTAAGTGCTTTTTTAAAACTTGAAAGAGCATGGCGGGCTTCTTCGTATGTTACTTTTATGTCCGGCTCGTGAACTATCTTGTTGCGTAATTTATGCGCTGTCCAGACAGCCCGACTGTCGCTGAATAATTCGTTGATATGTTTCATTCTTTCGGCCATCGTTTGGCCTTTAATTCCACGATCTCTCAATGCTTGGTCTAATAATTTATCCGCATTAATAACTACCAGATGGTGGCTTGACTCTTCATCTCGCTTCAATTGGTTTTCGATCGCCAGGTACTTTACTCGATAGCGTTCGACATCAAGACGTTTGACACCCTTTTTTGAACCGCATATCAAAGCAAACATGATAGCCGCGACGATTAGTATGGCGGCAAGAAAGAATACTACAGTCTGATTCATCATATAGACTCCTGCTCTCGCGCCAGCGCCAGTAATATAGCGTCGCTTCGGCTCGGTCCAATTAATTGCACGCCGATAGGTAATCCGGCTGAATTAAAGCCAGCCGGTACGCTGATAGCTGGCAGCCCAGCCAGCGATGCCGGTACTGTCATAATATCTTCTAGGTACATCTGTATCGGATCGGCAGTGTTTTCACCTAATTTAAAAGCCGTAGATGGAGCGACCGGGCCGATTAGACAATCATACTTTGAAAATAAATTATTAAACTCTTTAATCAAGAGCGTTCTGGCTTTTTGAGCCTGTAAGTAATAGGCATCAAAGAAGCCGCTCGAAAGTACGTAACTTCCAATCATGATCCGTCGTTTGTTTTCGGTCTCAAAGCCTTCACCGCGGCTGCGGCCGTATAATTCGGCTAGCGTTCTGACGCCAGTTGCTCGATGTCCGTATCTGATACCGTCATAACGCGCCAGATTGCTGCTGATTTCTGCTGGCACCACGATGTAATAAATCGCTAAAGCGTATTTAACCATCGGCAGTTCGACTTCTTCGACAGAATGACCGTTCGAGCGCAGCTTTTCGACATAATCGTTGATATGTTCTCGAACTTCGGAATCGACGTCTTGGGTCATAAAATCTTTGATCAAGCCGATTTTTTGACCTTTTTTTGCCTGTGGCTCAATGCGGAAAAAATCAGGCAGAGTAGTCATGTCACGTTCGTCTTTGCCGGCTATGATATCCATGATCAGTTCCGCGTCGGCAACATTACTTGCCAAAGGTCCGATCGTGTCCGTACTGCTTGCCATTGCTACTACGCCGTAGCGGCTGACGGTACCATATGTCGGTTTGACGCCGACGACGCCATTAAAACTAGCCGGCTGGCGAATAGAGCCGCCCGTGTCGCTTCCTAAAGCAAATGGTACTACGCCGAGTGCAGTAATAACCGCCGAACCGCCGCTGCTGCCGCCGGCTACGCGGGTTTTATCATACGCGTTCATCGTCGGTCCGAAAGCAGAATTTTCAGTGCTTCCGCCGTGAGCAAAAGCATCCAAATTAGCCTTGCCAATACAAATCGCGCCCTCGGCTTCAAGTTTTTCGACCGCCGTCGCCTGCAAAGGGGCTTCATAATTTCCGAGTATTTTACTGGCTGCCGTCGTCGGTGCGCCGAATGCCAAAAAATTATCTTTGACCACAAATGGCACGCCGGCTAGTCGGCCGGTAATTTTAGCTTTGTCGACTTCGTCGGCACGCTTTAGGGCCCTATCTTCGGTCAAAGCCAACAATGCGTGATATTCCGACTTTTCCTTGGCTAATTTGATTGATTCTTCAACTACCGAACGGGCAGAGGCAGCTTTAATCTTGTCTAATGTTTCAGCGATAGTCATTTCTTATAATACCTTTGGAACCTTGATCTGTTTATCTGCGGATTCTGGGGCTCGGGATAAAAGCTCTTCGCGGGTTACACCGTAGTTAATAATCTCATCATCCCGCCATACGTTCTGAAGACCTGTCACCTGATAAGTCGGTTCTATGCCTTTGGTGTCAAGTTCGCCCAGTTGTTCGACATAACCTAATATATTACCGATATCAACGCTTAGGCCATCAATTTCGTCGTCACTTAATTCCAAGCTAGAAAGCTGTGCCAGATACTGCACATCGTCGCGGGATATTTTTGCCATGACATACATTATAGACTAAACATCAGCAAGTTTGTACTATAAATCACGCACTAAAAGAGGTTGGCCTATATAGCCAACCTCTTATCGTTTTGGATATCTGATGTTATCTAGCGTCGACGAATGTATACGCACAGCCTGAAGCGCCACCGCGGCCGGTACGGCCGATACGATGGATATAGTCTTCATAGCAGTTTGGTGTGTCGAAATTGATAACGTGTGAAACGTTCGGGATATCAAGACCTCGGGCGGCAACATCGGTCGCGACCATAACCCTTACGTGGCCGTCCTTGAATTGCTTCAAAGCGCGCTGACGTTGGGATTGGTTTTTATTGCCGTGAATAGCAATCGACGGAATGCCGCGGTTATCCAAATGATCACTCAGCCGTTGTACGCCGAATTTCGTTTCGCCGAATACAAGAACTTTGTCATAGTTATCTTGACGCAGCATATCCGTCAAAAGCTCGATTTTATGAGCCTTATCGCGAACTTGGATTACATCCTGCTCGATATGCTCGTTTGTTTCGCTAGTACGAACCGAAACGGTTACAGGATCTTTGGTGAACTTCTCGATAATTGACGAGATGTCAGGTGTAATAGTCGCGCTGAAAAGCAAGGTTTGGCGGTCGCTCGGAACCTTGTCTACGATTGCTCGGATATCAGGCAAAAAGCCCATATCAAGCATACGGTCGGCTTCATCAAGTACAAGAGTATTGATATTATCCAGATTAATATAGCGGCGACTCATCAAATCTTTTATACGACCGGGCGTACCGATAATGAAGTGCGGACGGCGTTTCAAATCACGGATTTGTTTTTCAGCCGGCACGCCACCTACGACAAGCGCTGAGTACAGGCCAAGACCGGCGCTAAACGCACGAAACTCTTCGTCGATCTGTTGGGCAAGTTCACGCGTCGGAGCAACGATAAGTACGCTCGGACGAAGTGATATACCTGTTTGATGTTCGATGATCGGCAACAAGAAGGCGGCCGTTTTACCGGTACCTGTGTTTGCTATTCCTATCACATCTTTTCCTTCAAGGATGTGTCCTATTGACTGGTCTTGAATCGAAGTAGTAGCTTCATAGCCTTTGTTTGTAATATTGTAGCGAAGCTGATTACTGAATGAAAAATCAGAGAATTTGTTTGTCGGCACGTAAACTGACTCTTCGGCCGTCGAAGTCGCGCGATTGATAAACTTGCTTGGGTTAATATATTTTTTTGCTGGGCCTTTGCTGGTATTACGATTGCGTCCTCGGTTAAAACTTGGACGTGCGTTATTTGAGCGAAAGCCGCTTCTTTTTTGATATGCCATATTTAATAGCCTTTCTGTATTGAAATAATTGGTTGCAATTTAGAAAACAAGAGAATAATTCGTTGGTAGCGCCAAATCTTTTAGGGGTGCGCTCATCTTTGAAAGAGGCCCTAGCATCCATCGAATGCAATAACATAATAATAGCATACTCAGCGCAAATATGCAAGTGCTTGGGCAATCAATTTACGGTGTATTAACGAACGTTGGCGAAGAATTGTCAGTAATTTGCCATTTTGAACCGTTTCCGTCAGTAACAGATAGTAAAAAGGATTGCAGATCGGATTGGTATGTGAATGTATTGCCGGCGCTAGCCCTTAGGCAAATACTGTCGTCCACAGGGCTCGCGCTGCAGTCAATCGCGGCTGGATAAGCGCTACGTTCGGCGTAGTACAGTTTTAATTGATTCGAGGCGTTAGTCAAATCGGTTTGCAAAACTACACCGTTCGCAGCCTGGTTAATCGTAACTTTCGTTTGCTTTCCGTCCGAAGAGCCGGAAGAGCCGTTCGAACTGCTACTGTTAGTCGTATTATTATTAGTAGTGTTATTCAAATTGACCGAATCTACTGATCCGGAGTAATATTTGGCGACCATAACAGATAGAATACCTATTACAACCACCATTATTAATAATTCGACCATCGCAAAGCCATTCTGCTTAAACTCAGCCGGATAAGTTTTCATTCTTTATTTATAACAATATAAAACCATAAGCGCAAACGGCGCTATAGTCAATGCAGTTTACTTTTTATTTCTTAGTTCGATAATCAAATCACGCAGCTCAGCGGCTTTTTCGAATTCCAGATTTGCACTGGCCAGTTCCATTTGAGCCGTCAGCTCATTGATGAGACGCGGTATTTCATCGCGTGGGATTTTGCTAAGATTCAATTTTGGTTCTTCGGCTTTTTTAGGAACAATTGCCCGCAGACCCTCGCTGACTTCCCGAACGATACTTTCCGGTGTAATGTTATGTTCTTTGTTATACGCAATTTGAATGTTGCGGCGCCGGTCCATCTCGGCGATAGCCCGCTTCATGGATTCTGTCATATTATCGGCGTACATGATGACTTTGCCGTCGATATGTCTAGCTGCCCGGCCGCTAGTCTGAATCAAAGCGCCCTCACTGCGCAGGAAACCTTCTTTGTCCGCATCCATGATTGCGACCAGACTTACTTCCGGCAAATCCAATCCTTCGCGCAGCAGGTTAATACCCACCAAAACGTCATAAACGCCGCTGCGTAAATCTCGTAAAATATCGCCGCGTTCCAAAGTGTCAATTTCACTGTGTATATAAGAGGTTTTTATATCCAAATCTTTCAAATAGTCAGATAAATCTTCGGCCATTCGCTTGGTCAGCGTCGTGACTAAAACCCGCTGCTTGTTAGAAACTCGATCACGAATTTCGGCAATCAGATCGTCAATCTGACCTTTGGTCGGACGAACGGATACTATTGGATCGACCAGACCGGTCGGTCTGATGACTTGTTCGGCAGGCTTCGGGCTATGGGAAAGTTCGTATTCGCCGGGCGTTGCCGAAACGTAAATAACTTTATTGATATGATGGTTGAATTCCTGATACGTCAGCGGCCGATTATCCAGCGCCGAGGGCAAGCGAAAACCGTGTTCAACCAAAACTTCCTTACGTGCGCGGTCACCGTTATACATGCCGCGTACTTGCGGCAAAGTCATATGGCTTTCATCAACAAACATCAAAAAGTCGTCCGGGAAATAATCTAGCAGAGTAGCCGGTTGTTCGCCCGGCTCGCGGTTCGTCAAATATCGACTGTAATTTTCTATGCCTTTGACAAAACCAGTCTCTTCCAGCATTTCAAGGTCATATTTTGTTCGTTGCGATAGACGCTGCGCTTCCAGTAATTTATTATTTTTTTCAAACCAATCAAGACGTTCGTCAAGCTCTTTTTTAATACCTTCGATAGCATGATTGATTTTTTCTTTAGGCGTGACGAAATGGCTATTCGGAAATATTTTTATTTCGTTCGGTTCGCCTATAATCTCGCCCGTAAGCGGATCAATTCTAGTTATTCTTTCAACTAGGTCGCCAAAAAATTCAGCCCGATAGCCAACATTACTGCCGGCCGGAAAAACATCGACGATGTCGCCGCGCACCCTGAATGTGCCGCGGTGAAAATCGATATCGTTACGATGATACTGGATATCCGTTAAAAGCCGCACGAATTTATCTTGCTGACGACGCTCGCCCTTTTTTATCGAAATCGACATATCGGCATAATTATCTGGCGAACCAATTCCATAGATACAGCTGACACTGGCGACGATTATAGTGTCGCGCCTAGTCAACAACGACGTCGTGGCGGCATGGCGCAAGCGATCGATTTCTTCGTTAATCTTGCTGTCTTTTTCAATATAAGTATCGCTACTGACAATGTATGCTTCAGGTTGATAGTAATCGAAGTAACTGACAAAATAATGGACTTCGTTATCCGGGAAGAACGCCTTGAATTCACTGAAAAGCTGTGCGGCTAATGTTTTGTTGTGGGCTAGTACCAGCGTCGGAGTCTGGCTGTCGGCAATGATATTGGCCATCGTGAAAGTTTTGCCGCTGCCAGTTACGCCTAAAAGCGTCTGTTCTTTGACATTAGTATGCAGGCCTTCAATCAACTGTTTGATTGCGGCCGGCTGATCACCTGTCGGCTGATACTCACTCTCTAGACGAAATCTTTGCTCCATCTAGATAATTATACAATTATTCCTTAAATAAGTCTTAGTCGATATCGGTATGGATATGATTAATATTGCCGTCGGTACCGTCGTGTTTGAAATCGACATATTTTGCATCAAGGGCTTTGACGACTTTCTCGACTAATCTGGCTGGATCAGTATCGTATATGACGTTCTTGACGCCAGGGGCTTCGATATTCTGAAGCAAAGTTGGGATATAATCAGCCAGGCCGCCGCTACCTAACAGCACGCCAATAATCTTTTGGCTTTCAAGCGCGGTCGAAAATTCGTGCAAACTGCCCATACGGCCGCCAACGGTTATAACCGCGTCGCTGCTTCGAACCAAATGGATATTACGGCCGACATACGCCATACCCGTAAAATTAATGTAATCAAATTCGACGGTCGGGAGCCTATAGACCGTAACATGTTCTCTAAACGAACTGGCCGGCGAAAATCCGATCGAAACGCCTTCGCGGTCTTTGACACTAACGGCGCCCTGAGCAGCAAACCACGGTAATCCGACAGTCGCTCCGGTTAATAGTGTCTTGCCGGATTTAGCAATAGCCTTGCCTAAATCATAGGCAAGTTGGTGTGATGCCGATACCGTATCACCCAAGGCTGCTCCTGAAACGCAAATTTGATATCTCACTTGATATGATTTCCTGTCTGTTTCTTCTTATGCTTAAAATTATTATAGCACGCATCATGTTCGGGGAGTAAACCAATCATCGATAGAATTTCTCGCGTCGCTGCCTCGCTAGAACGACCATGGTCCAGATAACGGCCAACCAGTTCCCCGCGCAAAGCACGTTGCCCGTGACTGATAATTTGTCTTCCGAATGGCAGACCGTGATGCATATTTTCTATGACGTCGATCAAGTTAAGCGAAATGATCGTATTATCCATAGACACTAAAACAAAGTCAGTATCCATCAACAACGATTCTCCCTCGCCGCGTTTAATCGCTTCGTTTAAGGCCATATATAGCCCGCGGCCGGTCGTATCACACGTATCGAGGCCTAATCGGCGCATAACGATATGAGAGCGTTCGATGATATCGGCTATCAAACGTGTATCAACTCCTGAATGCCCGGTATTTTTTTCAAGTTTTTGAAGTCCCGCACTAAACACGGTCTCCGAAGTTCCAAGTAGTGAGTGTAAAAACTTTGACATTTCCTTTTTTAATTAAAATCGCTTTTCATGCAAAGGCATCGCATGCAAAACCGCGTCCTTGTGTAAGATACCGGCCTTAGCTCCGATTTTCCTGACTACCGCAGTCGAGTTTGCGCTGGCAAAAACTATCGAATCCTTGAGTGATTTTCCGATTGCCCATTTGCTCAAAAAGCCCGACCCAAATGCGTCGCCCGCGCCGGTTCTGTCGACAACCTTGACGTCTTCGTAGATACCGGCCCTGACAATCGTTTCGCCATCGGTCGCGATTACGCCGTTGGGCCCGTCGCTGACGATTGCGACCGATACGTAATGCAGTAGTTTTCGGACTAATTCCTCTAGTTCTTGACCTTCGACAATCAACTGAGCCTCTTCGTGGTTAAGTGACAAAACATCGACATCCTCTAGTAAGGCTTTAAGTTTTGGAATTTGTCTAAGTTCATCTTTGCCGGGATTAAAAAATATTTTCATACCTAGTTGTTTGGCCCGTGTGAATATCTTGTCCAGCACATCCATACAACCGGCCATACTTGAAACATAAAGCCACTCGGCGTTAGTACCGACAAGGTCAAAATTATTAATGTCATAATGAGTCGATGCACCTCGGTACGTCAAAAACGAACGTTCGCCGGTTGATGCCAACAACACGACCGAATAACCGGTGTTATACTTATCCGAATAACTTATTTTTGACGTATCTACGCCCTCTTTATCTAAATCTTCTAACACCGCGTTGCCGGCCGTGTCATGCCCGATCGTACCCATAAACTGGACTTCTAGTCCTTGTCTGGCAAAAGTCACCGCCGCATTCGTAGCGCCGCCGCCGGTGCTGAAATTTATGTTATTGACGTCGTTTTTTGACCCAAGTTCGATTTTCAAGAAAAGTTCATCAGCAGTTTTATCGGATACCGGTCTAAGTTCCGGGCTATGACTCAGGAATACATCCTGGACGGCCGCTCCGATTGTCAACATCTTGACCATTAAATTTCAGCCTTGCCTTCGCTGCCAAAGGCGTGAATTTTCTCTTCTACGACCGCTTGGACCGCGTCCATAACTTCCGGCATAAGCTTGACGACTGCATATTGATCCGGATTTTCAGACAGGACTTTATCGAGCGTCGTCCTAAAGGCAAATCGCAAGTCCGTATTGACATTTATTTTACTAATACCGATTTTGGCCGCTTCTTCGAAATAATGTAGCGGGGTATCGCTGCCGCCATGCAAGCTGATCAAAGTTTCATGGTCGATCCCATCGCGAATTCGCCGTAAAAGTTCAATATCTAAAATCTTGGGCACCGGGTATTTGCCATGCAAATTGCCTATGGCCGCTGCATAAACATTAATTCCTGTCGCGTCAACGAAAGCCTTGGCACCTTCCGGCGTACTGAAGGTCTTTTTGATCTCTTCGTAATCAAAGTTTTCAGTAAACACGTCAGATGATCCGCCAAAATAGTGCGGCTCGCCTTCGACTAGCGCGCCCGTAGTCTTAGCATATTCCACTACTTCGCGAGTCTGGTTAATTATCTGTTCATCGGTCGCATCATGATCGCCTTGGCTAATATCGATATGAATGAATTCAAAACCGGCATCGATGGCACGTTTGCAGTCTTCTACCGTCGGGCTGTGATCAAGGTTGATGTACATTTCTATGCCATATTCAGCCTTGTAGTTATTAACCATGTCGCGGACGTTTTGAAGCCCCATGAACGAAACTTCGCTTTTACTGACTTCAACTAATACCGGCGAGTTCAGCTTTTTTGCTGCTTTGGCTATTGCAATCAGAGTTTCCTGGTTATCGATATTAAAAGCGCCGACTGCAAAGTGCTGATCGCGGCTGCGCTGCATCAGTTGTCTGGCTCGAGCAGTATTTTCGCGGATTTGGTCAATGGTCATACCCATGCGGATTCTCCTATTTTTTAATTATTGATGATATTGCGGCGTACTATGTACGTAATCCTCGACTTTATTGGCAATGTGTTCGCCAGTCAAACCGAAAAAGTCAAATAACTCCATCGGTTCGCCGCTCTCGCCAAATCTGTCCTGCATACCTAACCTCATCAGCGGCGTCGGCAATTTATCGCACAGAAGTTCGGCTACCGCACCGCCAAAACCACCGGCGACTTGAGCTTCTTCGGCTGAAACCACGCGGCCGGTTTTACGCGCGCTTGATACAATCGTTTCATTATCTAAGGGCTTGATTGTCGGCACATGAACTACCTCGGCACTGATACCGCGTTCATCCAATATCTTTGCGGCCACAAGCAATTGATAGGTCATCATCCCTGTTCCCAATAAGCTAACGTCGTTGCCTTCACGCAAAACATAGGCCTTGCCGATTTCAAACGGCGACTCTTCAGTGCTGAATACCGGTGATTTTGGACGCGCCAAACGGATGTAACTAGGCTTGCCGTTCTCGGCGATTGCTTTAGTAGCTTTTTCGGCTTCGATACTGTCACCCGGAACAACTACTACCATATTCGGCAAAACTCTCATCAAAGCAATGTCTTCTAGCATCTGATGAGTCGCCCCGTCAGGGCCGACGCCGATACCGGCATGGCCGCCTACTACTTTGACCGGCTGTTCGTTCAATGCGACGGTAGTCTTTACCTGCTCCCAGCTGCGTCCGGGATTAAAAGCCGCGTAACTGCTGGCAAACGGTATCTTGCCAGCCGCCGCCAGACCACTAGCAACCGCAACTAAATTTTGCTCGGCAATACCAGTCTGAATAAAGCGCCCCGGAAAATCATCGCTAAATATACTAATTTGAGTACTCTCGGTCAGATCGGCACATAGGGCGACAACCTTGTCATTTTTTTCGCCGGCTGCTTTTAGACCGCGACCGAATCCGGCCCTTATCGTATCCTGCTCGACATCTTCGTCATATAATTTCGGGTTAAGAGAATACTGACTCATTATTTTTCGTCCCCTTCCGCAATCTTTAATTCGGCCATATGTAATACGTGTAAAGCGTCTTTGGCCTGATCGCTATTCGGCGCCACGCCGTGCCATTTATAGTCGTATTCCATGAAATCGACGCCCTTGCCTGCAATCGTATGGGCAATAATTACAGTCGGCTTGTTAGTAATAGCTTTAGCCGTGTCGACCGCATCAATGATAGCTTTGATGTTGTGACCGTCAATCTCAATTACATACCAGCCGAATGACTCCCATTTGTCATGCAGATTTTCTAGCGGCATTACTTCTTCGGTGCAGCCGTCGATTTGAATATTATTACGATCAATAAAGGCAATCAATTGGGTCAGTTTGTATTTACCGGCAAACATAGCGGCTTCCCAAACGTTTCCCTCGTCAAGTTCGCCGTCGCCCATAATACAATAAACGAAGCGGTGTTTACTGTTGTCCAAATACTGCAAAGCGTAGGCATAGCCGGCCGCTTGCGACAAGCCGCTGCCTAATGGTCCGCTGGTGTTTTCGATTCCTGGCAGTTTTATTCTTTCAGGATGACCCTGTAAACGGGTGCCAAGCTTACGCAAAGTTTTCAGTTCGTCCCTTTCAAAATATCCGGCTTCGGCCATGGCGGCATATTGCACGGGAACCGTATGTCCGTTACTAAGGAAAAATACGTCACGATCCGGCCAATCCGGATTATTGGGATCGATATTCATGATATTGAAATAGAGAGCAGCAACGATGTCAGCCAGATCCAAGGAACCGGCCGTATGGCCGCTGCCGGCCGCTTCTAGCATAGTAATAATGTCTTGGCGCAGTTTATTCGCCTTGTGCTGCAATTGAGTTATTGTTAATCGTCCGCCCACCTCTTTAAATCACTCCTTGCTTTTTTATTTCTTCAATCAGTGTAGCATAAACACGAGCAGGATCATCGGCGTTGTTAATGGCTCCGCCGACGTTTAGTACGTCGACTCCACCCTGGGTCAAAGTGAAAGCATTGTCTACGCTTACGCCGCCATCCCAGCCGATTTCGACTTTAGGATTGATATTCTTCACCAAACGAATTTTTTCTATTTGCATGAAACTGGCCGTACCGCCATAGTGCCCCAAGTCACCTGAGAATATCAGGACGTGATCGGCAGCCTTGATTTCTTCTTCGACGGTTTCGGGCACCGTCGTTTTCAATAAAGCCAAGCCGGCATTAATACCTGCCTTTTTTATCATGTCAAATACCGGCACCAAATTAATTGCCGTCTCGGCATGAAAAATTATAGTATGCGGCTTAAGCGCAATCAGCTTGTCTACATAATCCATCGGGTTCATGACCATAGCATGAACATCAACCGTCCATTGATTTGGCCATTTCAATTGGTCCGGATCGATCAATAAAACCGGAGCAAACTCGCCATCGCTTATATCAACATGTACGCGCACTGCAAATGGTTCAAATTTTTTGACGCTCTCAAGAAATTTATCGGTCGTTTCGGTCATAATACAAGGGGCGATTACACTCATCTAGAACTCGTCAATCTGCGCGTTTCGGCGCTTAAAGCGGATAGCTCCTGCGAACGGAGTATTCAGCCAAGTCTCAATTATTCCCTGCCAGGCTTTGTCGTCATCCTGTAGTAATCGGGCGGGCAAACACAGCACGTTACTATTATTGTCATTGCGGCACTCTTTGGCTTCGAAAGCATCCCAAATCACACTGGCTCTGATGCCGCGAAAACGATTGGCTGCCATAGCCATGCCTTGTCCGCCTGTGCAAATCAATATGCTTCTTGGGTCGGCGTCTTCACTGCTAATAACTTTGAAAGCAGCCGCTTGCGCAAACTGAGGAAAATCATCGTTCGGGTCGAACGTCTTGTCCCCTACGTCCTCGACTTCGTAACCGTGCTTTACTAAATATGCAAAAACTTTCTCTTTCAAATGAAAGCCGCCGTGATCGCAACCGATAAATATTTTCATCCCGTCAGAAACTCCTTTCAAAAAATAAAAAATCGATTATATCATTTTGTCGTTCTATAAATATGTTTCTAACGGGATTCATAATATGAAGTATAAGCGTTATGGGGCCTGTTGTGCAAGCTTTGACCGATATTAAGACCAGTATATTGACTCTAATTATTAGTCCTATTGTTTTATAAGACAAACGGCATCACTAAAAAAATAAATGACGTATAATAATTAAAGAGGTACGTTATGAAAAAAATTGAACTAATCGAAAACGCCAAGCCTCACTACAGCGAGAATCAGCTTCTCGAACTTGATCATGCGATTGATTTTGCAACTCAAGCTCACAACGGCCACAAACGTGCCAGCGGCGACCCTTATATCATCCACCCCATGTCAGTCGCCGATATTTTAATATCTTGGGGTATGGATATCGACAGCGTAATAGCCGGCCTGTTACACGATACAGTTGAAGATTCAGATGTCACACTAACGCAAATCGAAAGCCTTTTCGGCCGCGACGTCGCCTTTTTGGTCGACGGAGTAACCAAGGTTTCAAAGGCTCGTGCCGGCATGCAGGACCTGTCGCATTACCTTCCGTCAACAAAAGACAACCTATCAAAGCTATTGATCGCCATAGGCCAAGATATCCGTGTCATTATTATCAAACTGGCCGACCGCTTACATAACCTGCAAACCTTGCAATACTTACCGCATGACAAACAAATCAAAATAGCCCGTGAATCACTAGAGGTGTTCGGGCCGATGGCCGACCGACTGGGTATGGGCCGCGTAAGGATGCAAATCGAAGAACTGGCTTTTAGTTATTTGGACCCAAAAGAATTCAACCGCCTAAAAATATTGATGAAAAAACGACTCGGCAAAAGCACCCGTAAACTTGGCGAAATTAGAAACGAAGTCATGAAAACTCTTGAAAAAGAAGGCGTCAAGGCTACGATTGACGGACGCGTAAAAAGCATCTACAGCCTCTATAATAAACTGGCTAAAGTCGACGGTAATATCGATGATATATATGATTTGATGGCACTTCGGGTAATCGTCGACAAAAAAGAAGAGTGCTACCACGTACTTGGAATATTGCATACTTTATACCAGCCGATGATCAGTCGTATCAAGGATTACATCGCGGCCCCAAAACCGAACGGCTACCAAAGCCTGCACACCACCGTTATTACGCCGAACAAACAAATCGTTGAATTCCAGATACGAACTCAAGAGATGCACGAATACGCCGAACGAGGACTGGCTGCCAGTTTTCATTATCACGACCAAAAAGATTCAAAAGATTACATCAAAAAAAGAAAGAATTCTACCCTACCCAGCAATCTGCAGTGGATAACTCAACTGCAGGAAATCGCAACCAAATTAAAAAATAACGAAGAGATTTCCAAAGACCAATTGAATATCGATTTGTTCGGCAACCGCATCTTCGTATATTCGCCAAAAGGCGACATCTATAACCTGCCCGAAGGCGCCTTACCGCTGGACTTTGCTTATCTGGTGCATACTGACATCGCCAAGCATGCCTATAGCTTCAAGGTTAACGGTAACATTCAACCTTTTGACAAACCTCTCCAAAACGGCGACGTGGTCGAAGTCATAACTCGATCCTTGTCTCAACCGAAACAGGATTGGATGGAATTGGTAAAAACCACACACGCCCGAGCCAAACTACGTTCCCAATTAAAACAAATGGGAATAACCCAAAAGATTACCAGCGCCGCAAACATAATTCGCCGCAAGCAACAAAACAGCAATAAATGAAATTAGTAATTGCAATATCCAAAGTCAGTGACGGCAACATGCTGATTCATAATGACAAGTCTAATATTGAAGTCGTCAATAATCGCAAAACGTTCCTAGCAAAAAATGATATCGACATTAATCAAACCACCAGAGTGAGCATTGTTTACAATGGCGACGATTATTGCCGCTATTTTGAAGTATCCGAAGACCAGAAAGGCCACGGTATGTTTGACATAGAAACCGCAGCCGCCGATGGTTTAGTAACGCTCCATCCTAACCACGCGCTTTTCTTACCGCTTGCGGACTGTGTCGGCGCAGTTATTTTTGACCCGGAAAGAAATGTTTTGATGGTCTCACATCTAGGCCGTCATAGTTTGGGACAGAAAGGCGGCCAAAAATCGATCGAATATTTAGTTAATAAATTTTACTGCGACCCAAGCAAAATCAACGTATGGTTAACTCCGTCGGCCGGCAAAGAAAATTACCCCTTGTATTCATTTAATAATCGTTCGATGAAGGAAGTCGCGACAGAGCAGTTTCTATTGTCCGGAGTAGTGCCACGCAATATCCACGACGACTTGACAGATACGACCAAAGATTCGCAATACTTTTCTCACAGTGAATTCATCAAAGGAAATCGTCCGACGGACGGCCGTTTTGCCGTTGTCGCTATGATAAAAAATTAACGTCTTGCGTACGTAACACCTCTTTTGATATAATCCCTTGTATTATGACTTCTTATTTAATAATTTTCGCACCGGTAATATTGGCAATAATATATAGCGTCTACCTGATTTGGTGGCTAATGAAGCAACCCCAGGGAACTGACGACATGATAGAAATTTCGCAGGCTATCCAAGAAGGATCAACTGCGTATCTTAATCGACAATACAAGGCCGTTGCAGTCGTTTCCGCTATCTTGGCACTGATTATCTACTTTACCCTGGGAACAACTACCGCTATTGCTTTTTTGGTCGGCGGTATAGCTTCGGCGCTGACCGGATACATTGGTATGAACGTCGCCGTACGCGCCAACTCAAGAACCGCCGCGGCTGCGAAGCGCGGTCTGGCTCACGCCCTATCGCTAGCTTTTCGTGCCGGCTCGGTAACCGGATTGCTTGTTACTACATTAGGACTTCTGGCTGTTGCAGGACTTTACTACGTTACGGGAAACGACACGGGCGCATTAATCGGCCTAAGCTTTGGCGCCAGCTTGATTTCAATATTTGCGCGATTAGGTGGCGGTATTTACACCAAAGCAGCTGACGTCGGAACCGATCTTGTCGGCAAAGTCGAAGCCAATATCCCCGAAGACGACCCTCGCAACCCCGGTGTCATTGCTGACCTAGTCGGCGACAACGTAGGTGACTGTGCCGGTATGGCAGCCGACCTTTTTGAAACTTACGCCGTCACATTGACTGCCGGTATATTGCTTGGCGCCGTTACTGCCGGAACGACCGGTTCGGTCGAATTACCGTTGCTACTTGGCGGCGTATCGATCCTCGCGTCAATCCTAGGCACTTTCTTTGTAAAACTAGGCAAAAACCGATCCATCATGGGCGCACTATACAAAGGTCTTATCGCCTCCCTGGTATTCTCGGCTATCGGTTTCTACTTTGTTATCTTTTCAACCGTCGGAGTCGACACCTTTGATATCTACCTATGTTCGCTCATCGGACTGGCAGTCACAGCTTTAATGGTATTTATCACCGATTACTACACATCAAAGGATTACCGCCCAGTCAAATCGATTGCCGAAGCTTCGGATTCGGGACACGGCACGAACATTATTATCGGTCTTTCGGTCGGTATGGAATCCACATTAATCCCGGCTTTCGTGATTGTATTCGGAATCTTAGCTAGCTTCTCGCTGGCGGGTATATTCGGAATCGCCGTCGCTTCCGTAGCTATGCTTTCTGTCGTCGGCATCATCGTTTCTATCGACTCGTTCGGTCCGATTACCGACAATGCAGGCGGTATTGCCGAAATGTCAGGACAACCTGAAAAAGTTCGCAAAATTACCGACGCGTTGGATGCCGTCGGTAACACCACTAAAGCCGTTACCAAAGGTTACGCTATCGCTTCTGCCGGACTTGCGGCTCTGGTACTCTTTTCGAGCTACGCGGAAGAAGTCGTAAATCCCGTCTTTAACCTTGCCGATCCAAAAGTACTAGCCGGATTATTAATCGGCGTGGCTATCGTATACTTCTTTGCATCGTTGACTCTTCGCTCTGTCGGACGCACAGCAGCAACCGTCGTCGAAGAAATTCGTCGCCAATTCCGTGAAATCAAGGGAATTATGAAAGGTACCGCCAAGCCTGAATATGGCAAAGCTGTCGACATCGTCGCCAAAGCAGCCATCAACGAGATGATAATTCCTGCATTGATTCCAGTATTCGCAGTCGTAATCGTCGGCTTTACGCTCGGCGCAAACGCTCTAGGCGGCTTGCTAATGGGTACGATTATCGGTGGTCTGTTTATGGCTCTTTCAATGACCACAGGCGGCGGCGCTTGGGATAACGCCAAGAAGTACATCGAAGACGGCAACTACGGCGGCAAGGGCTCTGAAGCTCACAAGGCAGCCGTTACCGGCGACACTGTCGGCGACCCGTACAAAGACACTACCGGTCCGGCTATTAACCCGCTTATCAAAGTCGTCAATATCATTGCACTACTTATCGTAAAGTTCTTGTCCTAGAAATTGATACAGTAATAATTAACCCCTTCCTACAGAAGGGGTCAATTATTTTTTGATTGTCTATTTAAACCGTCAGGTTTTTATGGCTTAGATATTCCCTGATACTAATTGCCGCTGTGGCGCCTTCACCTACCGCGCTGGCAATCTGTTTGGTCGATCCGGCTCTAACGTCACCGCTGGCAAAAATGCCGGGGATATTAGTCTGTAATTTTTCATCGGTTTTTATGAATCCGTTCTTGTCTAATTCGATATCGCTGCCGGTCAAATAATCCGTGCTTGGCGCCAGTCCGGCAAAAATAAACACACCGTCAACCGCTATTTCGGACACCTTACCACCCTTTTTTACTTTGACGCCCGATACCTTACCGTTTTCGGCTATAATTTCCTTAGTCTCGGTATTCGTATGAACGGTTATCGTACTATTCTTTTCATATTCTTTCAGTTGATCCTGCAGCACTTCACTGGCCGTTATCTCACCAATCGATATTAGGTCGATATTTTTAGCAAAACGCGTCAAAAACATCGATTCCTGGACCGCCGAATTACCGCCGCCGATTACAGCTAAGTTTTTACCCTGGTAAAATGCTCCGTCGCAAGTCGCACAGTAATGCACACCGCGGCTAAGGTATTCTTTTTCACCCGGAATGTTCAATTTTCGGTAGCCGCTGCCTGAGGCTATTAAGACGGTTTTTGCTTTAAGCTCTTGACCGTCGACGGTTACGATTTTTATCTTACCTTCATCACGAATCGATGACACTTCACCATATTGAATTATCGCACCGAATCTCTCGGCCTGTTTTTTCAACTGTTCGGACAGTTCGTAACCCTCAACACCGTCCGGGAAACCGGGGTAATTATCGATTTTATCAATCGTCGCCACCATACCACCGACAGCGCCTTTTTCGATTATCACGGTACTAAGATTCTCGCGCGTCGTGTATACCGCCGCTGTCAGAGCGCTCGGACCCGCACCTATCATAATGACGTCAAGTATTTTTTTGGTCATTTTCTTTAAGCTCCCCTGTAATATTTTCTTATGATTGACTCATATAATATCTTACTAATATGTCCGGCATCGTGACGGCCTCGACTTTAGGAATGATCATAACAACGAATTTAAGCGGTGTGTTCGGCGGAATATCGTCACCGCTACCCTTCGATCCGTAGGCTTTATCGGAAGGGATAGTCAGCAAGCGCACACCGCCCATTTTCATCCCCACTACACCTTCGTTCCAGCCGGCGATCAAATTGCCGCTGCTTATCGGCGCTTTTAGCGTGCCGTCGGATATCGATTGGTCAAAGACAACACCTTTTGGATTCCAGCCGATATAATATGCACTGTATTCCGTATCGGATTTAATTTCCACACCGTCACCGACTTTTATGTCTTCTTTAGCCAAAGCCGTAACATCACTAGCCGTAAACTCCGAAACTAAAGACGCGTACGTACTGAAATCTGCATAATATTTGTCTGACAAACTTTTCGCCTGGTCAGAGACATCCTTTTGATATTTTACATAAGCTTTTTGCAAATCTTCCTGTTCGGTAGTTTGATTCTTTACATTCAGCCCCATCACCAAAAACGATCCAAACGTGCCCATCGCCAAAACGATTGCAATAAACCAAATGCCAATTCTCTGCGATACTGGTGTCGCCATAAGTCTATTCCCTCTCTTATTACTATTTGTCTATTATAACAAATTACTGTTTCTATAGTTCAATTTTGAATCAAATAACTTTAGCTTTTGTTGCTGCTATGACTGAGGCAATTACCGAATCAATCACGCTAGCCACCTCTTCGCCCGTAAGCGTATGGCTAGCAGATGTTATCCCGATACGAATCGTAATGTTTTTCGTATCCCCGGTTTTAGGCTGATAAATGTCAACTGGCGAAATCACAGTCTCGTAATCAACATTTTTAAGAGCCGCCTTTGAAGCATCGATTATTTGACAATAATTAATATCTCTTTTGACTTGGAAACATATATCGCGCTCAGACCCTGGGTATCGGCTTATGGGCTTGTATTTACTGCCGGCAGTTTTATAAAGGTCAAATAAAACCCGCGTATCAATTTCGAAACCGGCCGAATAATCAGATAGTTTGAAATTCTTTATAACTGATAACTTGTATTCTCCGATTGTACCGACAGTTTTTCCGGAAATACTGTCCGTGACTTGGGCACTGCGGCGGGATTCGAACGGCGCGTTCATCGGATCGGTCGATTCGTTGTCAGCCTGCCCGTATACAGGGTTCAACCCTAAAGCCATGCACAAATATTCAAATATTCTTTTGGCTCGATAATAAGGCGAACCGGCCAACTTGTTCTTGTTCGCAACTACCAAAGCCAACCTATCGGTCTCAACCGGAACTCCCTCTTCATTCAAACCGCCTTGCTTGATATGAACTTTGTTGATTTCAAATAATGCGAAATTATCATATCCTTGTTTGATGTTAGGATGGACAAGTCCTAACAGACTTGGCGTCAGGCTTTGACGGTAATATTGCAAATCAGGGCTGATTGAGTTTACTACCCGGTATGAATTTCCGGCGTCTTGCCCGGCTTTTTTCAATATATCGCCGTGAATAAAACTGTAAGTCAAGACTTCGTTCGCACCGGCACGGACCAATATTTCTCTTGTTAAGCTGCGGAATGAATCAAACTCTGTCGGCTTGACGGCAGTAAAATCACGCATCGGCAAGGTCGGTACTATATTATCAAAACCGTTCAAGCGACCGATTTCTTCGATGACGTCCTCGGGTATATGGATATCCGCTCGCCACCAAGGAGCCAATACAACGATAGTACTTTGTGACGCCACATCAACGCTGAATTCCGCATTAACCAAAGGTAATGCGACTTGTTGAATATCAAAATCACTCCCAAGCGTGTCGTTGACACGACTTAGGGGTACTACGATGCGCTGTCCGTCCGTGCCGGCAGGGAAGACGTCGGATAATAGCGATGAGACTTTCGCGTCAGTCCAGTCACCAATCAAATGAATCGCCTCAGCTAGAACCGGCGCCGTCAGTTCGGCCGGTTGGCCCTTCGTGAACCTGGTGATCGCCTCACTAAATACACCATGACGCATTTGCGTCGCGCGCAACTTGAATAAATTGAAAGTCGCGCTTTCTATAATTATATTTTTGGTATTCTCATCGATTTCGGTCGATTTTCCGCCCATCGCCCCAGCCAGTGCCACAGCATTGTCGCCAGCCGAAATCACTATGTCTTCAGTCGTCAATTCGATTGTCCTGCCGTCGAGCAGTTCCAATTTTTCACCATCACGTCCGGCACGGACATTGATTTCATTATTCCCGCCGGATACGTTAATAAACTTGTCGTAATCGAAAGCGTGCAATGGTTGGCCGGTCAACATCATCAGATAATTTGTCGCGTCGACGACGGCATTTATGGGGCGAACCCCGACTCTGGACAAATAAGTCTGGATTTGCAAAGGAGATTGTTTACTTGCGTCGATACCAGACATTACGATAGCCTGATAACGATTAGATAGTTCCGGATCTAATATTGCAGCTTTTATTTCCATTTGAATGTCAGTTTTAATATTAGGAATCAAATCAAAGAACCAATCCGGACTCTTGAACTTTTTACCTGCAATAGCCGATACTTCGCGCGCAAAACCAATAATACCAAAGCAGTCCGGCCGGTGAGTCAGCGATTTATTTTCGATATCAAGCAAGTAATCATCCAGTTCATAAGCTTTTGCAAACGTAGTACCTGGCGGCAGCTCTGTATCCAATTCCAAAATACCAGTATGCTCGTCAAATAAATCAAGTTCGCGCGCACTAGCTATCATACCGTTACTGGAAACACCACGAATATTTCGGGTATCCAACACAAATGGCTCCGGCGTGCCAAAAGAAGAAGGCACAGTAGTTTTCGGCGGCAACCAGGCCACGGTTTGACCTGCCTTTACATTCGGTGCTCCGCAAACTACTTGGACTAGGCCGTTTTCATCACGTTCAACGTCCTTGGTTACACCGCCATCATCGATTTTTGTCACGCTTAAATGGTCGGATCCTTCCAATTCGTTTGCTTCGGCTACTTTCGCTACTAATACGCCTTTATATTTCGCGCCTAGATCGATTACTTCTTCGATTTCGACTAGGCGAGCACCTATCAACGTCGACAGCTGGTCGATTGGCATATCTACATCTACATACTTCTTTAACCAGTTCAGCGATACGATCATACGAATTTCCTCAAAAACGCTAATTTACCAGACTCGAAGTGACGCAAATCTTCGATGCCATATTTCAACATCACCAATCTCTCGATTCCGCCGCCCCAGGCAAAACCTCGGTATTTTTCAGGATCGATGTCAGCTGCTCTTAAAACGTTAGGGTGTATAATGCCACAACCCAACATTTCCAGCCACTCGCCCGGCTTTCCGCCAATCGAAGCTGGTTTCTCGATCGCAAACTCTAGCCCTGGTTCGACAAAAGGAAAGTACGCAGGCTGGGTCTTTGTTTTTAATTTTTGGCCGTAATACGTTTCAAAAAAACTTCTTAACGCCCCGATCATCTGGCCCAAACTTGCGTCCTGACTAACAAATACTCCTTCGTATTGATAAAAGGTATGTTCATGTGTCGCATCGACGTCTTCGTTCCTAAAACAACGTCCGTACGCAAAAGCAGCGATTTGACCGCCAGCTTCCAATTTAGCTTTTCCTTGTTTTAAAATTCGGTTTTGCATCGAGGAAGTGTGTGCCGGCGGAATAAATCCTTCTTCGGTTCGAAAAGTATCATAACCATCACGTGCAGGATGATTATCCGGAAAGTTCAACGTGCCGAACATGTGCGCGTCATCATCAATCTGACGCGATTCGATCGCCTCAAAACCCATACGCGTAAAAATATCGATCACATTTTCAATTTCGCTTGTCAGCGGATGCTTGGCGCCATTCTCGGTCGGCAGTAATTCTATCGGACCTTGATTGACATCCCAAGGCGCAGATATATCGATCGGTTCGATTGACGCATTTTCCAATTCCGCCTCGCGCTCACAAATTGCCGATTCCAAATCAGCTTTCAAGCTGTTGATTTGCTTGCCGTGAGCTATTTTATCGTCCTGAGATAAGGTTGACATGGCACCGTATAATTTTTTTAGTTCTGGCGACTTTAATAATTCGCGCGGCTTATCGCTTGTAGAAACCCGCGTCAAAAGATATTTTCGTACATCTTCAACGTTTTGCATAACTGCTCACTATTATACGCTATAAGCAAACTATTTACGCCATGCTATGCGTAATTATCCACAAAGCTGCACCGATAGCAAAAATAATTATTAAAACCCAGACCCAAGCCAAGCTCGTGGTCTGTTTGGTACCTTCAATATATCTGGAATCATCGACGCCGTCTGGCCGATCAGGTGATTCAGAAAGCCCTTTTAGTTTTGATTTTTCCCTTAATTCCGCAGCAATTCGTTTCTGGAGTTCGCTGCGCTCGTCGTCCTGTCGTAAGAATAATGCCATAATATGAGTATACCATTCATGTTTAATTTCAAAATATTGTGGTATACTATTGGCATATTTCACTTTAAGGAGGGAGACATATATGGCGACTAGAAAAGCCGTTTCGTCGAAAAAAAAGTCGACAACTCACAGAACATCAACCGTAGAAGCAACCGCCAGTAGAAAAGGGAACATGCTAAAAAGCTATAGATCATTTATAACGACACTAAAACGAACACCAATAGTGGGCGCATCGATTGCCGAATTTATCGGTACGTTTTTGTTAGTAGCATTCTTCTTTTCACTCACCATTTCGGGATCTGCCATCATGGTCGGCTTCGCTTTAGTTGGAATCGTGATGGTCGTCGGCGGTATATCCGGTGCACATCTGAATCCAGCAGTTACGATTGGCGCCTGGGTAACGAAAAGAGTAGATTCAATGCGCGCTGTCAGCTACATTTTTGCGCAAGCACTTGGTGGCGCTGCAGCTTGGAAACTTCTAAGTACTTATATCGACACGCTAAAGTCGTCTTCGACTGACATAATGTCGTCTTCGCCGTCATTACTGCACGGTATGGCTGTTCCTGCCGGCAAAGAGTGGTACGTATTCTGCGCTGAATTAATAGGCGTGACCGTACTGGCGTACGGAGTAGCAACGGCGCTTAGGGCAAAATGCAGCAAAACTGCTGCCGCATTGACGCAAGGTTTTGTAGTATTAGTAGCATTGACCATCGCATACTCATTGACTGCAATATTCCTGAATACACAAGGCGAAACATTGACGTTCATCAACCCGGTACTTGCCGCAGCCGGCCAAAGCCTGACCTGGAATGTCTGGCCGATTTCGATCTATATCATCGCTCCGATTATCGGCGGTGTCATCGGATTCGCTTTGCAGGATTTCATGCAGACTCAAACCGATGATGATTTCGGTTGCAACATGTGCGAACTGAAAAAATAGTCTCATCAAAACAAAAGAATACTCCGCCGATACGGCGGAGTATTTAATTGTCGATGCGTTTTACTTACTCTTCGCTGCGCGGCTTTTCGATTAACAACGGTTCGACACCTGAATCCGTACCGGCTATTTTTATGACGTCTTTATCGATTTTATTAAGCTCCTTATGAGCATCGTTATAATGGCCGACCGTATGACCAAGAGACTTGCCAAGTTTTTGCATATATTCGTCAAACTTATTGATATGCTGGCCTAGCTGTCCGACACGAATCTGTATGTCTTTAGCCTGTTCTTCGATCTGCAAGCTGCGTAACCCCTGCAAAACGGTCTGCAGATAAGCCATAAAACTTGTCGGACTGACGATTACTACTTTCTTATCTCTAAAAGCATATTCAATCAAATCGCGCGCGCTTGAACCGGTACCAACGTCACCGATTAACAAATCGTAATATAACGACTCGCTGGGGATGAACATAAACGCAAAATCCATGGTATTTTCACTGGGACGGATATACTTGCTCGTTTCGTCAATACGATTTTTTAAATCGCTGCGTACTTTGGCAAGCAGTTTTTCACGTTCGGGTTTTTTATCCTCGCCTACCATCCGATTGTAATTTTCTAGACTGAACTTACTATCAATCGACAGCATTTGGCCTTTATCTAAAAAAATGACCGCATCCGCAACTTCACCGTCTTTGAATTTATATTGCATCTGATAATTTTTAGAAGGCAAAATATTGTCAAGCACCGATTCCAAATAATATTCGCCGAACACTCCTCGTTGTTTTGGGTTCTGGAGCACGTTCTGCAAAGTTTTCAGTTCATCAGCAACTCCGACGACGCGCCGATTAGTCTCGTCCAATTTAGCCAGCTTCTGAGAGACATCAGACACTATTTTCGCACTTTCGCTCAGTTGCTTTTGCATTGATGATTGCATCGCGATATTATTCCGTTCAAGTTTGTCACCGACGGTTTGTTGCAAATTGTTAATACCGCGGGATAATTCAGTGACGTCGCTTTTTAGCATTTCAACCGCACTGGAGTTTTTCAACTCGCCCAGTCTTTGATTCATCACAAATAATACGGCGCCAAAACCTATGATTATCGCAACCAAAACAATGATAAGAATCGTTTGTTCCATATCTTTAGTATAACACTAAAGCGTAAGGATATAACGGATAGCCGCAACGATAACTATCGTTGAAAGCACGACCGGAGCAGACTTGATATAACGCGCGACCCACGAAAACAGAGTGTATGCTACTCCGTATAGCAGAACGCTCCAAGCAATAGCTTCACCCCAATAAAGGCCGCTTGTCCATTTCGTAAGGCCCCACAACGACGCTCCGACCGCCACGGCTATCAATAGCGGTCTCGCGACATATAAACGCAGCAACAGCACTATCCCGACTACTGCAATCAATATCGTCGCGATGTCACCGGAAATGCTGGTTGAATATAAACACGTATATGCATTAGTGAGCGTCCTGCAGAATATCGGATTAACAAAATATTGCTCCGTAGCGATAGTAAGGCACCAAAAAAGAGCGCCCAGAACAATTCCAACCAATGTAATCTGCCACAATGAACCTAGCGATCCTATCGGTTGCGAATCAATTTCAGTATTTACAACTTTAGCCACGCAAATTCTCCGTAAAACTAGCTACATTATACATCATCCTTGCCCACAAGGCAAAACTAGGGTAATGCATTGTGTTTATGGTTTCGAGTTCAGATACCAAATTGCGCCTACGGACGCTATTATTACACCGCCAATCACATCAGCCGGAGTATGCACTAGTGCCAAAACTCTACCAACACAGACCGCTACAGTGAGTACGGCCAATATGGCTGTCAAAGCCTTTTGTTTAGTCTCGAACCAAACGGCATAAGTTATCGCCGAAATGAACAAAGCATGATCCGATGGGAAACCTGGGTTGTTCAAATATGATGCTCCGGCAGCAGTCCCTAGTAATTCGAAAGGGCGCTGGCCTGATTGCTGATATATTACACTGGCCATTTTCGCAAACAAATATGCCGTTAGCCCCGCCATCAATACTTGTTTATAAGACTCTAATCTCTTACCCTTTGGAATTTTAAAAACCAGTGCATAGGTTCCGATCAGAACGATTGGCAAAACGGCTCCGTCGGCGATAATTCTAATCAAAAATTCGCTTGTCATATAACTAGATTAGCACAAGCTATTCGACTGTGTGATAATTTTACCAGCATCTTGGCTGCAACTTGATTATATGTGATAATATTATATTATGCGCAAAAAACCAGATAACAAAATTAAATGGGCAGATGCAGCCAAGATTTTGCTTGAAAGCGGAGTTGGCGTCATTCCTACCGACACTGTATACGGTTTAGTTGCCCGAGCTGCAGACATTCAGGCGACGACACGTTTGTACGATTTAAAGAGTCGAGAAAAGAAGCCTGGTACTATCATCGCCGCAACCATAAAACAACTTGAAAGCTTGGGTTTTACCAAAGAATCTCTCAAATCAGCCAATGGTTTTTGGCCCGGAGCTATAAGTATTGTATTAAACGCCGGACCCGAACTAGACTACTTACATCAAGAAACCGGCAGTATCGCCGTTAGGGTTGTTGCCGATAAGAAACTGCGTGATTTATTAAGAAAAACCGGCCCATTACTGACCTCAAGCGCTAATCAGTCTGGCGAACCGGTTTCGACTACGATCGAGCAAGCGAAAAAATATTTTAGAGAACTGGCAGATTTTTATGTTGACGGCGGTAATATGTCAGACCGCCCGCCATCGACGATCATCAGGATTGACGGCGACAAAATCAACATTATCCGCGAGGGTGCAGTAGTGGTTCAACCGAGCGACTGCCGTAAAACCTGACTTTAATGAGTTCGGCAAAAAACAGGTATATCAGCACCAAGCAGATCAATGCTGCTATCTGCGCCGACGACAGCAACCCGAAACGGAAAATCGTACGCATAGGCAACAAAATAGCCATGAATGCCAAGGATATCACTAACAGCGTACTGACTACCAACAAAGCCGCCGGTTTGCTTTCTTTGAAAGGGACCAGTTTAGTCCTAATAATATAAACAACCAACACTTGCGTCATGATTGATTCGATAAACCAGCCAGCCTGAAAAATCGATTGGTCTGCTTGGAATACGACTAACAGCAGGCCAAAGGTTGCGAAATCAAAAACCGAACTCAGTAAACCGTAAGACCACATAAATTTCTTGATTTCCTTGATACTTAGAGTATGCGGCCTAAGCACTTCCGTTTCATCGACATTATCAAGCGGAATTGCAAACTGCGATGCATCATAAAGTAAATTATTTAACAGGATTTGCGTAGCTAACATCGGCAAGAACGGTAAAAACAACGATGCGCCAGCCATCGAAAACATATTGCCAAAATTCGAGCTCAGACTCATGCGCAAATACTTCATCGTGTTTGCAAAAGTTCTGCGGCCTTCGACTACGCCATTGGTTAGTTCGTGTAAATTCTTGCGAAGCAAGATAAAGTCCGCCGCGTCTTTGGCGACATCAACGGCGTTATTGACGGATACTCCGACATCGGCCGCCCGCAAGCTGGGCGCATCATTGATACCATCGCCCATATAACCCACTATATGGCCATTCGATTGCAAAGCCTGAATTATCTGCATCTTTTGCTCGGGGTTGACACGCGCAAAGATAGTCGTTTTTTCGACGGCTACCGCAAACTCCTGCTTTGATAATTTTTCAAGTTCATCCCCTGTCAAAATACCTTCAATAGGCAAACCGATATCATTTGCGATTTTCACTGTCACATAGGCATTATCACCGGTGATTACTTTTGTGCTAATCCCCATGACTCGCATTCGTTCAAGCGTCTCAGTAACCGAAGCTTTAGCCGGATCTAAAAATGCCAAGAAACCATGAAACGAAAGTTTCTTTTCGTCGCTCGGTTCATAGTGTTTTTCCGAACCGATTTCTTTCGAAGCCACGGCCAGAACACGAAAACCATCCCGGCTGAGCTGATCATAGGTACCCTGAATTTCTTTGCGAAGCTGTTTTGTCAGCACTTGTTTCTTCGTTGAATGATAAGTATTAGAAATCTTTAATATTTCCTCTGGCGCGCCTTCGACTATCAAAAATCGGCGTTTATCGTGCACGTGATGGACCACAACGGCCTCGCGTTTACGTTCGAAATCAAAGGGAATTTCATCTATTTTTCGATACATCGAAATATCTACGCCGGGATGGGCTTTGACTGCCGCGTCAAGCGGATTGCCAAAACTGGTCGAAAAAGCGCTTGCCAAATAACCATATAGCAATACGTTGTTAGAATCATTATTTTTTCCGTCAACGTATTTAACCAAAGCAATTAGATTTTCAGTCAAGGTTCCCGTCTTGTCTGTACACAGAATATCCATGCTGCCAAAATTTTGTACGGCAGACAGCTGCTTGACGATGACACCTTCTTTGGCCATCTTGAGTGAACCTTTAGTCAGATTCAATGTGATGATAAGAGGCAACAGTTCAGGGGTTAAGCCTACCGCTAGCGCCAGACTGAACAACACCGATTCAAGGATATTACGCTGGAACAATATGTTAGCCATAAAAACAAAAATAACCAGAAAGAATGTGATTTTAATTATCAGCAAGCTGAATTCCTTGATTTCATTCTCGAACTCCGTAACTTGATGCGCCGACTGCAAGGCCTTGGCGATATGAGCAAACTTAGTGGATTTACCGATTTTAGTTACGCGCATCACGCCTGACCCGCTAATCACGCCGCTACCCATAAACACCTCGTTGCCGATTGGCTTTCCTTGAGGAAACGATTCACCAGTCAAAGCTGCTTCGTTGGTTGACAAATCCTTGCCTTCGACAATAATGCCGTCAGCGGGAATGACTTTTCCTGCGGTCAACAGCACAATATCTCCCGGAACAAGTTCACTAACCGTAATATGGTGTTCTTTTCCTTCTCGTATGACATGCGCTTTGACGCGCACTTTGTCCTTCAAAGCCTCAGCTGCTCGCTCGGAACGATAAGTATTCAGAAAATCTAAACCGACACTCAAGGCCACGATCGCAACGATTATGAAAAAGCTGGCCTTGTCACCAAAAAACAACGACAACGATGCCGCTAAAAGCAAGATTATAACTAAGGGGTTTTTGAACCTCGCCAAAAAGGCGATCAATACCTTGCTTTTACCTATATCGTCCTGGAGAGTATTCGGACCGTATTGCTGACGCAATTTTTTGACGCTTTGAAACGATAGTCCTTCTAACATAAGCTAATTATAGCCCAAGCTAGTCTTCTAAACGAGAGTGAGAATAAATGAATGACCTAATGAATATCAGCCAGACCGATATCTGAAAAATAACCTGGGCTTGAATCATAAAGCCCATCGGCACAATCAGATACATCAAAGACAGTAAACCGCTAATAAAAAGCAATGCCAGTAGAATGACATTTAAGAAGTCGCTTAATATATACAAAACAAACGCGATGCACATAACGAATTGAATACCGAATAAAGTCGTTCCAATAATCTTGTGTTCCCATCCAAGGACAGTGTGCGGCGTTATTAATATTCCGATAAAAAGGATCGCAAAAACCTTCAGCGCATAACTAATATTCCGGTCAAACTTTGTGTTTTTGCCCATAATCGAGGATGCGCGCCACATTACGACACTTTCGACTAAAAAAGCTAGCGAATAAGGCACGATTGTATTCGCGTACGTCCCGTAATAACTGATGCCGTTATTCGCTCCTAAACCTTCGGGCCTAATAATGACACATATCAATAACAAAACAAAAAAGCTGAAGAGTCCGACTTGTATATACTGGATGCTCTTCTTGTATTCCATGCTCTCATTATAAGTTATTGCCATCACAATAACACCCGCTTTTACGGTATTGAAACTAACAACACAAACTCAACTCTAAACTATTAGTAGCGCTCTATTTTGAATGACGACACGCCGGTCTTACAAGTTATATTAATTTTCCTATTAGATTGGCTGTAATTCGTTGATTCGTACAAGTTATCACCGACTTTGCTTAAATCGGCGATATCACTAGACGCCAACCCGCTATCCAATTTCAGCTGTACGCCGCTGCCGTTCGGCAATCTTAATATTACCGAACTAACGCCCGATTCAATACTTAAATTAACGGACTCTTCCAAATTACCTACCTTAAAAACCAAACTGCCGGCACCGATTTTAACGATTGCCGAACGAAGCATTGCTTCGGACAAATCAGCCTCTACACTGGACGCACCGGCATCAATATTAATCGCTAGAGGTATTTTTCGAGTGAAATCGAGGTTCCATATACTTTCCATGTTGCCGGTCCACCAATTGACCGTCCGCTTGGAACCCGTCTCTAAATTTATACGTTGGGTAGTGCCACTAACAGTGCTGCTCTCGCTGATACTTAATAAATTACTTTTGAACTTTGATTTCACGACCGCGTCTTGGTCTGCGCTGTCGATATTAATCGAACTTGCCCCTGCTTTAATTTTTATTTCTGCTTGATTGATATCACTTGACGCTGCCTGAACGGTGTAATCAGTCGTCTTGTACTGACTAATATCCGGAAAATCTCCGACCAAAACCAAAACGACAGCACCAAGCATCAAAAAACTGACAATTAGCGTCATTATTCGCCAAAAAACACCCTGTATAGACAAGATAGATAAACCGGCCGCAATAATTAATAGCGGCCATAGCCTCCATAGGTTAGCCCAATGTATATCTATTAATCCAAAGTTGTCAGCCAACATCAAACCGCCAACTATGATAAATAATAATCCCCAGAATACGTTACCGACATCCCAACGGCCGTAGGATGAATTTGCCTGAGTTTCATAAACAACCTCTTGCGGTGATGTCTCAATTTTTTTCTTATTGACCATTTCCCCTCCTGGTTATTATTAAGAGCCCGGCAAGAATAATCAGTACCGGCCAGACAAAGTCCCAGCGAAGTTCAAACCACTCCGGAAATATTTGTCCGATTAGAAGCCATGCTCCAAGAATCAACAATCCAAAACCGAAAAAGTTACGCGTTCTGGACGCAACTTTGCTATTCTGAAATTCCTGTCCAAGTTTATGGACTCTTTCACTTACTGATTTTTCCTTGCCATCATCGTTCGACACCGGCAACACGATTGCCAGAATCAAATATAGCAAGATTACGGCACCGCCGGTCGCAAATGCCGCGACAACAAAAATGACTCTCATTAGAGTCACGTCGATATCAAAATACTCCGCCAATCCGGCACAAACGCCGAATATTTGCCCTTTTTTAGGAATCCGATATAAAGTTTTCTTTACGTTCACCATATGTCAACATCCTCCTTGGTATCATTTTACAACATTTTACACACAAATTAAAAAGCCCGCCCCGGAAGACCATAAATTAGCGGATGCTAAAGTTGGTCTCCCGGGCGCGGGATACAGGGGGTTGGCAAAGCCATTATTAGGAACATTTCACAAGATCTTATTAAGATAAAGCTTGCTACTCTAGGTATTGAAAGATCTGAAATAGCAAAATGGTGCTGAGTGAAACTCTCCGTAGTACGCATTCGACATAGCGGCGCAACCGCCATGGCATCTTTCAAGTTGCGAGCAACCATCACATTTGCCACCAATAGCGTATTCAGGTTTGAACCACCTGAACATACCTATATATTTGGAGAATCTCCAAATATTCTCAATCGACTCGTTTTTGGCATTACCACCGGACATACCGTTTCGAATAGACAGACACGGTAAAACTTCTCCGCGTGAATCAATCCCTAACGACCATATACCCGCACTGCAACCTGTCCATTTGACTGAACGTATCGAGCCTGGCAAAGCCATACCGAAACAGTCACCTGCCTCAATATCCAATTGAGGGTAATCGTTACGATATTTAGTCAATCGACTGCACAAGTCATTGAAATCGCTCTCAGAAATCAACGAATCATCTCTTAATTTCATCCTGCCAAACGGAATTGCCAGTTGTAACCGCCATGAATCGGCGATTTCGGACACAATTTTCACCAAGCCGTTCAAGGTATGGGTATTCCATTTTGTAACGACCGTAATTACACTGACATGTTGACCTTGATCTCTAAGGGTTTTAATCGTTCTCAAGGAACGTGCCCAACTGTCGCATTTTCCTCGAATGGAATCGTGAACGGCTTCGTTACCATCCAGACTAACGCCGACGGTATAAGGACGAAATTTTTTAATTGCCTTTAAAATTCTATTGGGTACTTCATACCCATTAGTAGTAAAGGCATATTCCATGTTGTTCATGGCAACGAGGGCAATTAGCCTGTCGAACCCAGGCACCAAAGTTGGCTCTCCGCCGGAGAATACGATTTTCTTGGTTCCCAAGTCTCTCAGCTGGCTAATAATACTTTTCCATTCGTCGATCGTCAATTCGTCAGAAGCGGCATTTTCGCCACTAGATGAACTGCAATGCCAGCAGTCCAAATTACATTGACTTGTCAATTCAATTACTGCATCAATCGGACTATAATGCAGCCCCATTAGCTCCAACCCCTTTCTGTAATAGGTACTAATACTACTTGGGCCACGACGACGCCGCGGCCCTTCATATTTGGGATTACTATAGCATAATTTATAAGTTTACACCATATTATTAGATAGTGTAGTATTTGATATTTATTACTGTAACAAGTCTTCGTTCGATACTAATAAAACTGTGCTGATTTTTGAATTACAATCAAACAGGAACGAAATAACTTTGCTGTTTGCCGACTTACCAACTACATCAATATTCGTAAAATACTGGCCATAACCGCCCTTGCCGTACGAACTTAGGACGGATGCCGGAAGCGAAAAGTCCCAACCGCTTTCGCCTGAAATAAAATCCGTAATATCTCCAACAGCCTGAGTCGGCGTTTGAGGTCCGTATGCTTCGGTGGCTGCCAAAATAACATTGACGCTGGAAGCCATATAACCCTCGAGCGCCGCCGTGTTACCTGACGTTATCGAAGCTTGAATATTTTCGAGTACCGAATAGGCTGGCGCAACGGGCGTACACGAATTGCTGTCTGTATCTGTATCTGACGAGGTTGAATCCGTCGCGTTTTTGGCTTTTTCTTCCTTTAATCTCGTACTTAGACTGGAAATGGTTTTTTGCAACGTAGATATAGTAGTTGCTTGTTTATTCTCGGAATCAGTCGCAATTTTGTCGCGCCACCAATAAATACCGCTCGCCGATATTCCGAACAGGATAATAAATAGCGTAACTACAAATAAACATTTATTCAAAAAACTTCTTCTTGTCGAAAGTTCTTGTCTATTTACTTCTTTTACAGGCTCTTTCTCTTCAACCATATGTTTTCCTTTTGATAAAAGTATACCATAAGCAAAAATAAACGCTTACGGTTTGCTATAATGATACATAAGTAATGTAGGGGATGTCTATGTCGCTGCTGGCGGCTCATAATTTGACGAAACAATACGACGAAAAGGATTCGCTGTTTACAGCCTTGAATAAGGTGAATTTATCGATTGAAAAGGGTGAAACGGTCGCGATTGTCGGGAAAAGCGGTTCAGGTAAAAGTACTTTGATGCATCTGCTTGCTTTGCTTGATACTCCATCAGAGGGCACGATTACTCTACTAGGCAGAGACACCGGCAAAATGTCGAATAAACAGCTCGATAGATTGCGCAACAAAGCATTCGGCTTCGTTTTTCAACAATTTTTTCTAAATGCTAACAACACGGTTTTAGACAATGTAATTTTGCCTCTTAAAATTGCCGGCGTCGGCAAAAAAATCCGCAAAGAAAAAGCTATGAAAGTACTCGAAGCAGTAGAATTAGCGGATAAAGCCAAAAACAAAGCCAAGGATCTTAGTGGCGGCCAAAAACAACGCGTCGTCATCGCAAGAGCTCTCGTTAATAATCCTACCGTTATATTCGCCGACGAGCCGACTGGCAACCTTGACTCGGCGACCGGCAGAAAAATTGAGGACATACTGTTCGACTTGAACGAAAAACATGGCATATCACTCATCATAGTCACACATGACCACGAACTGGCCTCTCGTTGCGGAAGACGAATTTATTTGAAAGACGGAGAAATTATCAGAGAGGAACGCAAATGAAATTCAGGGATATTCTTTCGACTGCCAGCTCAAATATGCTTCGCAGCAAACTCAGGACTATTTTGACCATTATCGCCATATTCGTGGGTACTTTTACTATTACTATGACTTTGGGCATCAGTTCTGGAATATCAAGATACATCGATAAACAATTGGGCAATATCGGCGCTGACGATGCTTTGATTGTCCGTGCCAAAGTCAAAAACCCGTTGGAGTCAGACAGCGGTTTGACGAAATACGACCCAAACGTAAAGAAAGCTGCCTCTTCGACTTCGATGCTCGAGATGATGCTGTTAAAGCCCGAGGACATCACCAAGATCGAACAACAAGACGGCATCAAAAGCGTAAAGCCAATCATTAGCGCCACGCCAAGCTACATAGAGGGCGCCAACGGACAAAAATTCGAAATCAACGTCACGGCCGGTGTCGAAGGGACAAATATTGACCTCGCTGCGGGAAGCGCACTGAAAAATAGCAAGAACGAAGTATTATTACCGATCAAATACATCAAAACACTAGGCTACAATTCCGCCGATGAAGCAGTCGGTAAAACCGTAGTTTTTGGCATCAATAAAGGCGCACAACCCGGGCTGGTTACGATTTCTGCCGTTATAGCCGGAGTCGAACAAGAAAGTATATTCGGATCAAACGGTGTAATGACCAGCCAAGCGTTGATGGACGAATTACATAACACTCAGATAAGCGGTTTGACGAACGTAAAAACTCAGTATTTTGCCGCAGTTGCCAGATTTGATAAAACAATCAGCGAAAAGGAATTAACTAAAATAAAGGATGGCTTGGCCGACAAGGGTTACACTGCTACGACCATCAAAGACGAAATCGGTATCGTAAAACAGATTATAAATGCTATTACTTACGTTCTAGTATTCTTCGGCGCTATATCATTACTTGCAGCTAGCTTCGGCATAATCAACACTCTTTTTATGGCCGTACAGGAACGCACCAAAGAAATCGGTCTCATGAAAGCGATCGGCATGAGCAAGGGAAGAATATTTATACTTTTCAGTATCGAGGCCATCCTGATAGGTTTCTGGGGCAGTTTATTGGGAGTACTTGCAGCGATGGGTATCGGCAATATTGCCAATTCGATCGCTTCAAACAGCTTTTTGAAAGATTTGCCTGGTTTCGATCTGACCGTCTTCCCGCCACTCGACGTAACGCTAATAATACTGCTGATAGCATTCATCGCTTTTCTTGCCGGAACATTACCCGCTAGACGCGCCGCCAATCTGGATCCGATCCAAGCTCTCAGATACGAATAATTATTCGATTGTCGTAATAAATTCGGAATATTTCTTATCTTCGCCGCGCAGAACTTTCAGATATTTTTTGCGAATTTCATCCGTTATCGGACCGACTTTGGCGTTACCGATTTTACGAGCGTCGACTTCCGAAACCGAAGAGATATATGCTGACGTACCGCAGGCGAACACCTCGTCGGCGATATATAATTCAGTCAAATCAACGCCTCTTTCCTTGACTTCAATACCCAAATCTTTGGCAATTTTGATTACAGTATTACGGTTTATTCCCTCAAGTAAGTCATTAGCTTCGCCCGGCGTTATCAGCACGTTATTACGCACCAAAAACAGATTGGCAGCACTAAGCTCGCAGACATGCCCGTCAGCGTCCAACAGGATACAATCATCATATCCGCTGTCAATAGCATCCTGTTTCGCCAGTACCGAATTGACGTAGGCGCCGTTGACTTTGGCGCGCGGCGGGATAACGTTATCCGATACTCTGCGCCAAACGCTGGTCTTCAGACGCGCACCGTTAGACGGTAATATCGGCGCGGCCTTGTAAACAAAAATGCTCAAAATCGTATTCAAGCCTCGCGAGCGTGATCCCGGAATCAATTCATCGACATGCACCGTTGCACGGACAAAAACATCCTCGTTAATTTTATTAGCATTGACTACTTCCGATACGGCCTGCAAAAAACGCTTTTTCGGCCATTTGGCACTAAAGGTATCTATGCCGATAATATGCGCTGAATTTATCAGCCTTTGATAATGATCATCCAGCCGAAATGCCAACCTGTCCCCATTTTTAGCAACGTGAACCGGTAAAACAGTATATACGCTTAGGCCGTATAAAACCGCCGATGAAGCGATGCTTAATTTTGCCTCGTCAATCGATCCAACCCTGTCGCCAAAATATGCTTTGTCGTAAATATAACCCATTCTTTATATACACCCTTCTATCATCCATTATATAATGTAAAGAGGTATTCTAACATTTAAGTAACAATTAACGGAGAAAAAATTATGGCTTTATTGTCTATTGATGACAAATTACCGCAAGTAACTTTCTTAGGTAGACTGAGGGATTTTGGGTTGGGTAACCCCAAAGGTATTCCAAGTGACCTCGCGACCGCCACTGATGCCGAGCTTGCCGATTACGGCGATAAATTACTGCAAACTATTGATGACGTCAACGACCCCAAACACTACGCTTGTATTGACGGTCGCGATTGTACGGCAAACGGCGACGGGTCGGCCGCTAATAACAAGCGCCGTCAAGTTGGAGGTACGCTATTATGGCTCGAGACTGCAATGAACGCCGGTTCATCATTGCTAGACGACCACGATTTTAGTACCGGACTCGAAAAAGCAGTACATTTTATTAATCACAAAATGACCGGTCTTACCGGTATCAACCCATCCGCACACTCAGGCGGTTGCGGCGGTGCGAACGGTGCAATCGATGATAATTATGCTATCGCCAATAATCCTAGTATAATTAGCGCCGTCAAAGCCGTAATAAACATTCCAGCTTTCAGTCAGACAAGCGGTCTGGAATTCGACGAGGCGTCAGGACAAGAAGTCCGGCGGCAGGCACTTAAAACTGCTGGATGGCTAAAGAGTAACAGCTGGAATGGCGACGAACAAGTCGAAGCAGTCAAGCAGCTCGGCCTCGAAAACATCGAGGAGCTAAAAACCGATCACGATAAATTCCACGGCCACAAAGAGTCGTCGATAATCCTTCTTCTCAGCCGCGACGGTACAAAAACCATCTCAAAAGCCAAACTGCACAATATAGGTCTCGGCGAAGCCTTTGCCGTCAACATCGACGCTTCGATCAACGAGGCAAACGCACTTTCCGGCGACAGAGGTGAAGAAGGCAAAAAACAAGCTTTGATCGCTAATCTTGCCAAACATATGGCCGTAGCCAGCCGCCTAGCTAGTCTTGATACTCCGGTATTTTTCGTTTATATCTAAGGATTTTGAATTCCATCATAGACATAACCGCATTAAAATTGTTACAATAATACTGATAACGTATAAAAATAAAAAACGAAAAAACAATGTCTGAAATTATTGAATCCAACCAACAAAACCTTGATGAATATCTTGGTCGCTTGCCTGATGAATTAAACGAACAATCGGCTGGAAGCAAGTTGGAGTTTTCAGCATTTCTCAACAAAATCGATCGTGATGACATTGCATCCAAAATGAACGACCAAAAACCATGGGCGTATTTCTCGCAAGAGATTTATCGCGAAAAAGAGTTTGGCATTCAGGGAGGTGGCGGACTCGGCGTTCTGGCCGGCGATATGACAAGAATCGCCGAAAAAATAGGCTTGCCGCTAATCGTAATCACGCCATTTTATTCCGAAAAAATTCACCAAGCACTGTTTGATTTTGGCAACTGCGAAAGTTTCGAGACTATCTCACCTTATAACTTCGGTTATCAAAATCTAGGCACGGTCGAAATATGCACTAAAGTCGACAGTTGCGTTCGTCTGGAAGTTCACGCCAAACGCCGCGGTTCGATGAAAATCGTAACCCTTTACGATCCAAATGTAGGTGCGCTTTACTCGGGCGAGTCGGGCAGCGACCATCGTCTGTATCACGAAATCATCACCGGTTTTGGCGGATATAAAGTCATCAAAAAAGCAGGCCTTGAACCGTCGCTGATGCAAATGAACGAGGCTCCGACGGTATTTGCCGCGATTTCAATGCTTGATGATTTCGTCAGCCAAGGTAAGAGTTTCGAAGAAGCCCTTCAAGAAGTCAGGGCGTTAGCGTTATACACCAACCATACGCTTTTGCCGGCCGCCGAAGGCGAATTTTGCCTTGGACAATTTGAACATTTCGTATTCCCGAACATCAAAAACCAGCCAGTTGTCGATTGGCTCAGCAGCATATTTAACGATGACGGCAAAGTCAAACTTAGTACCATCGCTATCGAAATTGCCGCCAATAAAAACGGTGTCAGCATTCTGCATTCCAAAATATCCAGTCAAAATTACACAGACCGCACTGGACGACCGGTCGATTTCAAAGCAGTTACTAACGGTATCTCGGACCATTGGATATCAACCGAATTTATCAAAAAATATCTCGAGATTGGAGCCCTTGACGAATTCGGTTTACCGACGGAAAACTACATTGAAGCGCTCGAGAAATTAACTCCGGCAACGATACGCAAAATCAAAAGAAATTCGCGTAAATTCATGAACGACATCCTGTCGCACCGACAAGATCAATACGGCAACCCCGTATATATCCCCGAGGATGTCAAAGTCATCGACATCAAACGCCGGCTTGTCAGCTATAAACGCGCCAAGATGATATTCTTCGAACCGGAACGACTTACTCAAATCGTTCAGATTCATGATGCCCACATAATTATTTCTGGCAAGCCGCACTCCGGCGACGTTACGATGGTTGATGATTTGAGACATATCCTTGAAATGGTCGACAAAAACCCGATTCTAAAGGAACGGATTCATTACATTCAGAATTACGACGAAGAAGTCAGCCAAGCGCTGGCTATCGGCGGCGACTGTGCTATTAACGTCCCGATCGTCGGGCTCGAAGCTTGCGGCACGTCTTGGATGAAAGACATCGCTAACTGCAAATTACTGATTTCGACCATCGATGGCGGCGTAGCCGATGTCAATCCGCCAGTTTACCTGGACGTTACCGGCAGCACCTACGAACAAGAAGCTAATATGCTTTACCGACGCATCGCCGAAGCCTGCTGTATCATTTCGGACGATAAACACCTTCAAAAACAAGTTATTAAACAACTCGAAGCCTACCTGCCCATCATTTGCGGTTCCCGCATGATCAAAGATTAT
>CAZEGB010000005.1:0-43014 GCA_964511655.1 uncultured Saccharimonas sp. (SeqCode)
TCGATATTTTCGATTTGTTCGACATCAAAATTAATCGCTTCCTCGACCGTAATAGTCTGTTTGCCCTCTCGCCATACTTTGACCGCTAGCCCCTCAACCAGTTTCGTATCCGGACTTGGCGAAACTCGGTCATCCTTGCCTAGATTAATGCCTTTTTCCGATAGCATTTCTCCGACCGTCTGACCCAAAGTCCGGGCCGTCGTTACATTGCCGTAAAAGTCAAAAGTAAACGGTACCGCTCTGACAATCGTAAGTTTCAGACCGGCGCCTTCGGCTAAAATATCAGTGGTCCTGTTCAGAATGGCCTTATCCTCGTCATATAATTCGATACCGACGCTGGCAGCGATTTGATCGGCTGTTTGATAAGGTGTAATAACTTTGGTTTCCACATTACCGTCAACGATAATTACCGGACGTGCCCGGTAAATATTGACTTGGTAATCAGAAGCTATCAGTTTTTCAGTAACGGCCGGTTCGACCGCGTCCTTCTCATCAATCGTTATGCCGGCCTCTTTTAATGCATTGTCTATAGTATCGGCACTGGACAGGATTACTTTTTCTGTTCCGCGGTCATGAACAGTAATCAAACGGCCGCGCTCAGAATCGTTACCGCCAGCGGCATGAGTCACGTTCGAAACGGCAACGGCAACCAAGGCTATTAAAAATAGCGAGGCGAAAATCAACACACCGAAAGGCATGGCAGATTTTCTAATCGGACTATTCATAAGCTCTTTCTTTACCCAATATCATTCAATTATATCAAAAACGGTTCGCGACAACAAAAACGGCTATATTTTTTCTAGGCGGGCATATTCGGCGTTCAGTTTTTTCGTTTTGCCGTCATCAAATTTTACCGTCAGCGCCAGACCGTCGATTTCAATTATTTCACCTGTACCGAATGAGGCCGAACGAACAATGTCACCGATATCGAATAGATTATCGGCAAAGAAATCCTGATCCGGCACTACCCGCGGTTCGGCAGGTAAGCTCATCGCGGCCGCGCTGCCCATATCAGTGATAAAACGCGATACGGGGTTATAGCCGCGCTGGCCGAATTGCATGCGGCTGGCAGCATAAGTCAAATGTAATTCCTCACGCGCCCTGGTCATGCCGACATAAACTAAACGCCGTTCTTCCTCCAATTCAGACGGTCCGGCTTCATACACTCTGGCGTGCGGTAAAATTCCTTCTTCCATACCGACTATAAAAACTACCGGAAATTCCAGACCCTTGGCGGCATGCAAAGTCATCAAAGTCACTTTTTGACCGTCGCCGCCGGCGTCGGCGCTAGACATCAAAGCGACTTCTTCTAAAAAGTCAGGCAAAGACACAAAATTCTGCGCATCAGACAGCAAAGCACCGATGTTCGCTTCCCGATCCTCGGCTTGCGGCGTACCATCCAATATATAATCACGATACCCAGTTAACGCTAATATCTTTTCAATCAGTTCGCCCGGTCCGGCCGTTTCGGCCATTTCCTGAACGGTCCGAAGTTTTTCGCCTAGTTTTTGCATCCCGTTTTTGGCCTTTGTAGTGATAGTGCTGGTTTGATCGGCGTTTATCAAAGCCGTAATAATATCCATACTGCTTTCGGATTGCCATGACAAGAATTTCTCCAAACTTATCGCACCGATACCTCGAACCGGAACGTTGACGATACGACTGAAGCTCATACGATCTTGTGGCTGATAAATCAAACGTAAGTAGGCGATGATGTCTTTTATCTCTTTACGGTCATAGAACCTGACGCCGCCAACAATCTGATAGGGAATATGCAAGCGCAAAAACGCTCGCTCCAAGGTATAGCTTTGGGCATTAGTGCGATAAAGAACCGCAAAATCACCGAATTTACGAGCCTTAATTGCAACGTGCGAAGAAATCCGCTCGCCTACCATATTCGCCTCTTCGGCTTCGTCGTATAATTCGTGAACCTGAACTGGTGCGCCGGGACCGGCAGCCGTCCAGAGTTTTTTATCGGTCCGCTGAACGTTTTTAGCAATAACGTTCGTGGCTGCATCAAGAATATTACCAGTACTGCGGTAATTCTGTTCTAATTTGACGACTTTCGCACCCTTAAAGTCACGTTCGAAATTCAGAATATTCGTAAAGTCTGCACCGCGCCAACTGTATATCGATTGCCAATCATCGCCCACTACGCAAATATTTTGGCTGTCATTGACCAGCAATTTGACGATGCTATATTGGGCCGCGTTGGTGTCCTGATATTCATCGATCAGGATATGTTTGAATGCCGTCCGCCATTTGGCGCGGATTTCGGGCGCTTCGCGCAGTAACCGCACGGTTTCAAGTAACAGATCGTCAAAATCCAGTGCCGAAGCATTTTTGCGCATTTCTTCGTATTTTCTATAAATTGTGGCCACTTTCTTTTGATATGGCAGCTGGGCCGTAATTTTGTATTCTTCCGGACCAATCATTTCGTTTTTCGAACTCGAGATCAGGCTGCTGACCGATTTAGCTTTGATTTGGCTATCATCGATTAGAAGCTGTTTCATGGCCTGTTTAATCAACCCTTGCCTATCGTCCTCATCATAAATTACGAAATTACGGGAAATACCAATTGCCTCGCCGTCGATCCGCAGCATTTTTACACAGATGCCGTGAAAAGTTCCCATCCATGGCATAAATCCTCGGTCAGCGCTATTTCTGCCAAGTAACTTTCCTAACCTTTCACGCATTTCTTTGGCAGCCTTGTTTGTAAAAGTTACCGCCAATATTTCATTTGGCCAGATCGATTCATGCGCGATAAGATAAGCAATTCTATGCGTTAGAGTCCTAGTTTTGCCACTTCCGGCCCCAGCCAAAATAAGTAGCGGTCCAGATGTAGTCTGTACCGCGTCTCTTTGAGCCGGGTTTAATCCACTAGTCAATTCCATTACTACTAATTATAGACTAAAGGTTCGATAAGTCACTTAGCCAACATAAAGAAGTAGACGGCCGCCCCGGTGCCTGCGCCTATTATCAACAAAATCGTTATCCATAATACCCACACCCAACCGGATTTCTTTTTAGCCGGATGTAACAAGGCTTTGTGGTACGCGTCGGTATCATATATCGCGCCGGTTTTTTGATCACCGTTACTTGGTTGTTCTTTGTATTGTTGAGTGATCGAAGTCGGTACTGTCGGCTGGTTATCGGCTGCTGGTTTGGCGGTTTCAGCAGCAGGTTTGACAGGTTCCGTCTCGACATCGAGTTTAGTTTCGTGCTTATCAGTGGCAATTTCCGGATTTGTCGTCGAGCTATCGGATTCAATCGATAATATGTCGTCATGCAACTCCGCCGGCAACGGCGTATCTATATTTGCTTGTGGCTGTCCGTCTGCATTTAAATCAAGACCGCCCAGTTTCTCTGGTTGCTTCTTGTCCTCTTTCTCGGTGTCTTCCGTCGTCTCGGCCGGTGATTCTTCTGAAAATGCCCCTAACGGTCGCTTCTCGACCTTGGTACCGGCGATAAACGGCGACTCTGGCGTATCGCCAGATGCCTGGTTTAGGGTCTTTGTGATTTCGTCATTAATTTTATCGATGTCTTCGTCTTCTTCGGGCTTCGGCTCTTCTTTTTTGTCGGTCTGAACGCTTTTGTACTCTTTAAAATCAATCGAGTTAGGCCAATTACTGTCGGTTGTTTCCGGTTTTGGAGTTTCCGGAGTTACTGTTTCGGGTTTCGTCTCGACGGGTGCAGTTTTGTCATCTGCAGGTTCGGGCTTTTCGGTCTGGTCAAAAGCTGATTTCGACACGGTCGTACTTGGCCGCATATTTGACGATGGATGTACGACATCCATAAATCGCCCGCTGCCGCTTCGGCGTGCGGCTAATGAAGGGAATGTCGAAGTCGATGCTTTCCTTTCGGTTGATTGGTCGGAATTGTCCGAAGACTCAGAAACAGTGTCTTTCTTTTCTTCAGTATCGGCCAACTTAGTGTCGACTTCAGTTTTGTTTTCCGTCTCTTTCGAACTCGAAATCAAAGAATTAACAGCTCGGTCCAGTTCGTCAAAATCAAGATCCTTCATTTCCCACCCTTATTCTTTTTTAGCTATATTAGAGCTCTTATGTGCTTTTTTAACTATCTCACTAAATTCATTAGCGTTCAAGCTAGCTCCGCCGACTAGCAATCCGTCGACGCCCGGCAAGTCCAAATACTGCGATACGCTGTCTAATACCACACTGCCACCGAATAAAATCGTAATCGATTCTGAGGCCTTTTTACCATATAGATGCTCAATTTGGCTGCGAACCGCACGGACCGCGGCGGTTACCTCGCTAGGCGGCACGAAAATCGGCGTCGAATTTGGTCCGGCGCTAATAGCCCAAACCGGTTCGTAGGCGATTATCACCCGATGCAATTCCTCGCTGGTAATATTTGCCAAGCCGCTGCCAAGTTGGTCGTGAATGACGTCGCGCGTTTCGTTATTAGTATGCTCCCAGGCGGTTTCACCGATACATAAAACAGGACGGATATGGTTGCGTATCGCCGCGGCTACCTTGTAGCATATATCCTTGTCAGACTCATTAAATACATGTCGGCGCTCGGAATGTCCGATAAGCACATAATCGACTAAGCCGCGTAGTTGTGTGGCGGATACTTCACCCGTATACGGACCGCTATCGCGCCAATAAAAATTCTGGGCTGCCAGTTTGAATTGTCGTGAATTAACTTGAGTACTAAGAGTTTGCAACGCTAAAGTAGTCGGCGCCAGAATTACCTCGACATCGTTATGGTTTTTTATAAGTTTCGACAGTTGGTGCAGATATAAACTCGACTCGTGAACGTTCAGGTTCATCTTCCAATTGCCGATAATAAGTTTTTTGCCGTGCGCCATCTCTATCTCTAATTGCTTACGTTTATTACGTTTAGTTTACTCTAATTACGTACAAGCGTCTAGTAAACTTTTTTACCAAAACCAGTATATCATCTGTATTTGAAATTTTTTATGCTTGATTTTTCCAGTAATTATGCTAGAATAGTGGTATCTGTCGCTCTTTTTGCGTGAGTAAAATTTGGCAGGCGATCGTTAACAAGTCGGATCATTACAGTGCATGTCTATGCCAGAAGGCGTGTGCTAATAATTTTTTACCCCGGTTCCTAGAAACAACATCGCGGCAATTGCCGCCTCTATTGCGCCTAAGAAAAAGGAGGGAATAATTATTAAGAATTTCATGATTATTTTGACATGGCTAGTAGCCTCGGTGACGATGTTCAGCATCTCAAACGACTATGAGCAAGTCAACACTACCATGAACGGAATTGTTCAGCCACAAGTCGCACAACAACCAGTCACTAGTAGCGAAACATTATCGTCAAACCAGCAAAAGATAATGGCGTATTTTGTCGCCAAAGGTCTGGACCCTGCCGCAGCTGCCGGTATAACGGCGAATCTGCAGGCCGAATCCGGATGCGACCCTAGAAAAATCCAGGGTGGTGACATTGCCAAAGACGACTATGTACCGAAGTCTGGTAAAGGTATTGGCTTGGCGCAGTGGTCAACCGAGGGTAATCACAGTGCGCTAATCGCATTTGCAAAAGCTCGCGGAAAACCAATCACGGATTTCAACACCCAGTTGGAATTCATATGGTTTCATATGAATGACAGGGGCAGTTTTCCGGATTTACTGGATAGACTCATAGCTATCCGATACACAGTTGTAAACGGGCTGACCGGCCCAATGCGGGCGGCAATTCTTTTTCACGGCACCACCGCGAAAATCCAAAGCCACCCGGTTATCGCTTCGGTTAATCCCAGTCGTGGGTACGAAGCATCTGGCGACTCGGCCCGAAGGATCATCGATTATCGATGCAGGCTGGCCGAGGAAATTTACCAAAACTACATGGCGCAACAATTCCACAAATGAGTCGGTTGAGTACCCAAGCTTAGGCTTGGGCGCTCAACCAAAACCACATGTTCGATACAAGGCTTCGGGTATCTAATACTCGTACTCGCTTACAGCGAATAGACATGCACTAATTGTAATGATCCGATTTGCAACAAAGAAATAACCTCAGTATTTATACTGGGGTTATTTCTTTGGTATTGAACATAATTATCTCACCGCTCCGACGCTTCGATGTTAATTAATAACCGGAAATTGGTCCTAGATAAGGATGATAAAGTGTTTAATTACCTTTGGTGATCTCACCGGGAATTGGTCACCCGTCGATTTTTTTGAAATAGCGGTCGACCCCGCCTCGCTCGGTTGCATTCGCAATCCGGGCTCCGTCCTTGCGGACCGCAGACGTTGCGGTCCTCACCCGGATTGGGCAATCCGGATTCAATTCTGCGGGTAAGCGGCAAAATAAAATACCCATCGAAATGATGGGTATTTTATTTTGGTGAGCCAATTGAGAAGTAACTGGAAAACATACCTGGACGACTTGATACGGTTAAGCGAGACCCTCGACGAGGAGGCTGACAATGCTTAATTGGCTAAGACGACCGTCCGATGAACTGCTCCGTTCTGAGCTTCTAGATGAAGCTAGTTTTTACCCGAGGTTTTATAAAGACCTCAAGCATGCCAAAAAGTCCGTTCTGATTGAAAGCCCCTATCTGACCATTACTCGCGCATTACAAATTACACCTATTGCCGCTAAATTAACAAGTAAAAAGACTAGGGTAAAAGTCTATACGCGTTATCCGGGCCATCATATGCCGCGCCTACGCTACGAATCTGAACAAGCTATCGACATTCTACAAAATGCGGGTGTTATCGTGTATATATCACACGATTTACGACATCGTAAGATTGCTATTATTGACAAAGAAATTCTTTACGAAGGAAGCTTGAATATTTTAAGCCAATCAAAAAGCCGCGAAATAATGCGTCGCACCGTATCCAGCAAACTTTGTAGGCAAATGTTGCGTTTTACAAAACCTAGCAGATAAGGAAATGGTACAATAAACAGTATGAATGACGATATTGGCTACAAAATCACCGACGAAGATATAGAATCTGTCGTACGCTGGCTGAAAATAAACGACCCGGAAAACGCGAATCCAGAATTCGCCCGTCAAATGCTCGAGGACGCACGCTCAATGTTCCGCGAAATGGGTCGAGTTGATGAAGATTTTCTCCATAAAGCACTTGAAGATTACAAAAAGCAAAATAATTCGTAATTGCCCGCTAGGACTTTTCTGCTAAGTCATCAACCTTAACTGGTAGCATCCCCTCGGCTTCCATGCAATCAAGAATTCCACGAGTAAGCTTATTGCCAGTCAATTGCAAAATATATTCTCTTCCATTCGGCTTGAGCGTCCTTATAAAGTTTTGTTCACGCATTTTCGCAAGACGTTTTGATATAACGACGTGACTATAGCCATCCGGCCATAGACCACGAATGTCGCCAGCTTTAATCATTTGTTTGCGAGCTAATCGATTGAGGATTTTTGTCTCAATTTCGTTCGTAATACCTTTCTCATTTGCCCAAGCAAAAGTTGGTAATAACAATTGGTCTCTAACAAAATCACGTTCTGCTAACTTTTGAGATTTTTTAATTTCATCTTGCAACCCCTCAAGGACATACAGACACCACTCACTTAAACTATCCTCATCACCCTTATCGGCAATGGATAGTTTGTCATAATACTTCTCTCTATTGCCAGCAAAAACTGCTGTCGGATTGAAGAGACGCGCCGAACCTGGTGTTATAAAGCCTTTTTTGCACAGCATACTATACGTGAGTAATCTAACAGTTCGTCCATTACCATTGCCAAATGGATGAATCCATACGAAACGATGGTGAGCTACGGCAATCTTCAAAAGATCTACTTTTGGATCGCATGGCTCATTAATATAATCATATAGCTCATCCATCAAATCCTTTACGTCTGATGGCTGTGGTAATAGGTGGCTGGAATTAGCTATTGATCGTGGCTCTGTGCGATAAGCACCAGGTCGCGTATCACCTTCCTTGTTTGGTGACAGATTACTAACGACAATCTTATGTAGGCAGTACATAAATTGAGCGTCTATTTTGGATGCCGAGATATTATCGTCGATAAACTCGAGTGCATTAATTAAATTGGATATTTCGATAAGTTTTTCGTTTTCCGTATCCTTCTTATCGATTCGTCTTTCGACAAAAGTTGCAAGAGTTGTATGATTGCCCTCAATACGCGCCGATGCTAGGGCTTCTACAATATGGAATAGGTTCTTCAGCTCATAAAATACCCACGGCTCAGTACTACCTGACACCCCATGGTTGCGCAGTTGCTGTAACTCAACAATAATGTCCGTCAGTTTAGAATTGAATGCTGGAGTTGGTGTAATTATCATGTAAATAATTGTACCGCAACGTAATAGATTATGTAACCATTTGCATTATTTTACAGATATAAAATGTAACCATAAGCGTTATGATATGTACCGTTTCTACAAATATGATAACTAAAACGGCAATACGTCCGACGATTTTACGCCGAGAGCTTTAACGATTTTTCCGAGCGTCTCAACGTTTGGACTTTGGTCCCCGCGCTCAATTTTTGCATAGGTATTAGCATTAATGCCCGCTCGTTTTGCAACTTCAGCCTGAGTAAGGCTCTTCTTAATACGCGCTTTATGCAATAGCTTCCCAATACTACTAATCAGTTCGTTTGACATTCTAAAATAATTATACATCAGAGTGGAGTTATCTCACCGCATCAGTGTCTGTTATTTGTCCGGCTTAATTACTTTGCAAACACCTCTAGCAGTGTGTTGATTTTGTCAAGCAACTCGTCGAATGTAACAATGTTTACTTCTCTGTTACTGGAACGGAATAACTCAAACGAGTCCTTAGTGTGTTTGTTCTTAAGATCTCCATAGTTACCAATTATAACAAGGCAAGATGTGTTCAGTGCGTCCACAGCCCCCTCACCCTTTAAGGAGTGAAAACTCTTTAGAAATCTCATTCTTTGATCAAGGACCTGAATTATGGCCCCGCTTAAGGGGTTGCTTACAGGGTAAATGTCTGGCTTTCTATAAGGCGTCCGACCATTAATCAGTTCCGTTTTATGTGTTTTAATCTCAATGAACGAGACGCTATTTGTTAGCTTATTTTTATACAAGAAGTCAACGATTTTATCTGTGTTGTCTGATAGATCATGTCCACCCACATTAAATTTATCTTTAATAAAAACTGCTGGATAGGCGAAAATCTGAGAAAAAATCCAAGTATGTCTTCTAAAAAAGGTGTGCCATTTTTCTTCGAGATTTTTGGCTCCCTTGCCCAAGCTGAGTAAGGATTTGTATTCTTCTAGTACGTCCTCGATATATATCTTATCTATCTCTTTCTTCGTTGAAAGCACTATTTCCGTAGATAGACCGGAGTTAATAAGCGCAGATCTTACAGAAGTAATATCTTCATCCGAAAATCTAATACTATCTTCAGCATAGTTCAACAGATAGCGATTAATGGTATTCGGAAAATAAATAAGCTTTCCAGGTTCTTTTACGAGCGAAGGCCCAATTTCATTCAGCGTGCGCCTTATAAGCTTATCTTCCTCGTCTTTCTTACTCGAATGGAACATTTTTGCCCTGTTACGAATTTTTACGAAATCACGAAAACTTAGCTCTAACACGCCCTTGCTAGTAAGTTTTGTGCTACCCTCCACAAAAATAACAGATTTTATGCTGGTAATATTTCTGTCTATGAACTGAAAAAACTGGCTAACTCCTTGAGAACTTGTGAAGCCGTATCCTGTTGCGGCAGTTGTAGAAAAACCAGCTTTTGGAATTTTACCGTTCTTTGTTCCGATATATTTTATATTTGAATACTTTGGAGATATTTTATTGTCCCTTATATAGAACGGGTACCATTTAATGGTCCCTGTTTTAAATCGCTCCTTTGCTAAAAAGCCAGTATCCTTACCCATAAAGAATGCGCTAAAGGTGGTTTTTGTTGATAGCGCCTTCTTTTGTCTTACGTCAACACCCTTCATATTATTATCCCTGTTTTATAAAATCGTCCTTATTTATCTCTTGTTTTCCATGATTTACATACCAGAACTTTTCAGTCGTCATCCCAAAGAAATAACACAATTCTGCATATATTTGATAGGCAATCTTCATATCTGAGACTGAATTTGGATTTACAATAACAATATTACGTTCTGCCCATTCAATTTCAAGCGCACCAACCTCATCAACGCCATAATATCCAGCATTCACTTTTACCGGATTACCTGTCGGGTTCGAGATAGTTATCGTAAATATGAAAGATTCACTGTTTTTTAGTAGCTCTTCTGATATTTGCTTTGAAAATACGGCAAAGTTAGCTATACATTCGGCAACGGCAAGTAGGTTAAAATTCGTTTGGTTTGCCTTGTTTTTGTTAACCCCCCATCCAAAAAAGTCCATTCCGGCACCGAACACTACCTGGCCATCACGGTAAAGACGCAGTAGCTTCCTTTGTCCATTAGTAACCTCTAGATACTCACCCGCTACCGGCCTAGCTCTATCTAGAGTACGCAAATCCCAACCCATTTGCCTGAATGTTGAAGGATTCTCTACCAAATTAACAGCCTTCGATTTGCTTGCGAATATATCTTCTACAGAATTTGGTTGCGGTCTAAATACACAGGACAGAATGATAGCTGGCTCACCACCTAGATTAGAAAAGACAAGCGCCTCTTTGATTCTTGAGCTTTCAGTTACGGTAAGTTTGTGGGCATCATCCATACCACCTTTGCTGGCTATATACGTTCTTACAGCTTCTCTAATTAAATCGCTACGATTTCTGAATTCTACCTCCGCTTGTTTATCTATAGCATCCAGCAGGGCTTTTGATAATGATATATTTACGGTCTTATTATCCATATACAATGATTGTATATAAGTATACAAACCGAGTCAATAGGTCTTTGTTTTCTTCCGGCTAAACTTTTTTATAGATATCTCTCTGTAGTTCAGTAGCTTGATCTTCAATATGTTTTAAATCAATCCCCTATTGGAGGTAAAACGCTAATATTTCGTAACATGGAGGGGCATGTTTAGTTTCAATTACTAGCTCGTCCTGAGTGCTTTTACCAATAGTTTGATTCAAAACATTAGTATTATCAGTAATAAGCCTGGGGATAAAGAATCGGAAATTATCAAATTATTTACTGCTGAGAATCTCTTCAAACGCTCCGCGCTCAAGTAACTCTAGATTAATTAAGTAGTCATTGTGATTAAATGTCTCGCGTAGCGGACGTTTCGTAGTATTCCAGCCAATACCGTCAGTAATCCAAACGAACTTGAATTTATCACGAAGAACATCCTGAAGTCCCTTGTATTCGCCTGACGTGGACTTAAGCTTTGATCCGCCACCACCGTAAAAATTCACTTCAACGATAGTCAAACCTTGAGGAGTATTAATCACAAAGTCATACCTACGAGAGGATTTATCTACTGGCACATCAATACCAAATTTAGCCTTGATAGCAGACGCATCCGCTTGGGATATATACTCATAGCCGCGCACATTACAAATACGCTTAATATACGCCTCGCTGATTTCCTCCATAGCGCTACCACCGCGATTCTTGCGACCATTACTATCTAAACCAGCTTCCACGCCAATCATATAATCAACGAGGTTCTTAATTTTACGATTAGCAAGCAGGTCTTTCAAACCGCTCTTTTCTACAAATTCCAATAAATCGTTTACTTCGTTATCAGTGTAAGTTTCTTTAGAAAAATCGAAGTGCTGGTAGAGCAAACGCCCATGCGAGTAGTCAATTAGTATATCAAATTTCTTCTTATTAACAGCATCACGAACCAGCAAGGCAGGAATTGCCCGTACAACTTCTGGGTGTTGATACACTAAGCCACGAAATTCAGCATCAAAGCTTTCTTTCCCAATTAAATAGTTTAGGATATTTAGCTCAACTTCAATTGCGCCGGCATTGCGAAAAACTTTTTCCCAGTTAACGAAATAAGTCCACAAAGTATTGCTAGGTTTTATGCCATTAATTAGATGGTCAAAAACAGCGTCATCGTCGTCTAAACCAAGTCGTTTATAAGTCTCTAGATATTTCATAATACACTTATTATATCCTTAAACCTCTTTATGGATAAGTCTAAGTAATCTTTTTCGATATCTATACCTATAAACCGTCGGCCATGTTTATGTGCGGCTAGGCCGGTAGTTGAGCTGCCAGTAAAGGGATCTAGGACAATACCGTCAGGATTAGTTGAGCTAAGTACAATTCTTTCGAGCAACTTCAATGGCTTCTGAGTTGGATGCTTGCCGTGCAACTTCTCGTTTCTGCCGGGAGTGTTTATTGACCATACGCTACGCATCTGTCTGTTCGGGACCTTCATTTTATCTTCTGGCCAGTCACCATTGCGCATTCGTTCATAGTTAAATGTGTGCCGAGCGTCTTTAGATGGTTTTGCCCATAATAGTGTTTCGTGACTAGCTGCAAAATATCGTCCACTAATATTTGGTGCAGCATTTGGCTTATACCAAGTAATGTCATTCAATATTTTATAGCCATGTTTTGCCAGTGCATAACCACAAAGATATATGGAATGATAAGTGCCACTAATCCATAGTGAGCCGTGCGGCTTGAGAACGCGCTTCAACTCTTTAATCCATGCTTCATAAAATGCCAAATCAGTCTCAAAACCGTTGCTTTTATCCCAGTTGCCCTTATTAACGCTTACCATCTTACCAGCTTGTACGGTTATACCGCCATTCGATAAGAAATACGGCGGGTCAGCAAAAACCATATCGATTGAAACGTCTGGTAACCCTTGCAGCAGCTTAAGCGCATCACCGTGATACAGTTTGAAAGTATCGTGTACAAAGTACGGAGCATGCTCTACCACTAAAATCTCCTAATAATTGAGGACTAATACTTCGGTTATTTTTCCACGTTTAGAAGCTATAGAATTGATTGAACGACTCGCTAATACTTTTTCGATTCGATAATCTTTGTAAAGTTCATTGATAAATTGTGAGTCCGAGTTACTTAACGCAACCTTTACTCCGCGCTTCGTGAGGTTATCAACAACCGCCTTAAGATGTCGCTGGTCATCTTCTGAAAAATCATCAACAGAATAACTGGTGAAGCTGGAGGTTGGATTTAATGGATGATACGGAGGGTCAAAGTACACAAAATCACCTGCTTTGGCATCAACTACTGCTTCTTCGAATGAGCTACTACTAATTTTTACGTATCTTAGAGCTCCAGATGTTGCACGTAGTGTATTCTTGTCACAAATAGTTGGATTAGAATAGCGACCGTGAGGTACGTTAAATTCGCCCTTGCGATTTTCTCGATACAGGCCATTAAAACATGTCTTATTAAGGAATATTAGAAGGGCTGTTTTACGAATGGTATCATATGGTTCATGATTATATTCTGTCCGTCGATCGTAATAAAAAGCTTGTCGTGCTTCGGCATCAAGTAATAAATAATCATTCTCTAACTCTCTGAGTATTTCAATAACTTTTTCTACATTGTCACGAACGTTAGTGTATGCAGACATTAGAGCCTTATTGACGTCATTGATTTGACCGACGACTGGAGATAAGGCGAAGAAAGCAGCGCCACCACCAAAGAATGGTTCAAAATATGCTCCTTCGTGACCTTGTGGGAATAGTGGTAGTAGTTGGTCAAGCAATTGACCTTTTCCGCCCACCCATTTCAAAAATGGTTTTGGCTTTTGTTTTTTTGCTATCCTCGCTTTGTTTATAGTGGCCATGTCTAACTCAATTATGACACAAAAGCTATAAAGTAGTAATACGCTAGTGCTAGTAGTGAACCTATGCAACAAAGTATAATCCAGATATGACAGTTTATCGTATATCTTTTGCCATTAATGCCAGCAATGAAATGCGGGCCATGCAAAAAATTGATCGACATGGCTTAAATGTCTCCGACACTCTACCTATCAAATCAATTGATGAGCAGGCTGGGTTAATTATTTTGGAGCCAAATGTTGATTCGTCGCTACTTACGGATAGTTTTTATAAATCCATTCGCAATGATAAAGACATAGTCGTTATACAAGACGAATTATCAATCAAGCGATCTAAAGAAATAATTAAATCATCGCACAGGGTCGAGACACAGCTAAAAAGACTTTTGATGTATGTGCTTCCAGATATAGGAGATGTTATTGGCGAGATACTTGGCAACCCTGAGCAACAGTTGAAGAAAAAAACAAAAATTGAGTGGAGCAAAGAGATTCAAGCACTAAGCTTCGGAGATACTATTAGTAATATTGAAGCAGATATCTCAGTACATTTACGAAAAAAGTTAATAACTGGCGATGGCTTGCTTACTCTAATCTCTACATCTAGCGATTTCGATGCACTTAGGCAAAGTGTTAGTGATCTAATTCAACCAAAAACCGTATGGTCATGCATAGAACCAATTTTAGATAGGTGTCCTTGCGAACTCTCGCTGATACGATTACAGCTTTTTAGACTGCATAGGCTACGCAACATGGCTGCTCACCCACAAACTATTTTGGATAGCGAGGTATTGGAGGCTAGGCACTGCGCTAGACATATTATGCGATATATAGGCAAGACAAAAAGAACTTATCAACAGAGCATGGCACTAACTATGAAGACTCTTGCTGATTCGATGAAGCCAATAGTTGAAGTTTTAGTAAAAATGCCTGAATTTGCTACCGAATTCAATAAACAGTTTAGCCCAATTATCGAAACCATGAAGACAGCATGTACGCCAAATCCAACGGATTTAAAATCGTTAACGCACGCCTTGAAGGGGTTAGATTGGGCAAGTATTATTCCGAAAATCGACGGATATAATGATGTAAAAAAAGAATTAGAAGAAAAGGGTGCCAAGAACCTGCTGGCGGAATATTTGGACGAGACTGAGTCTCTCAAGTATGATCTAGGCTCCCTGGGCGATGACACAGAGACGACTGAAGATGAAGAAAATAGCGAAGAAAACCATAGAAAAGACAAGCTCTAATTCTCTAGCCTAATTGGCAATGCACAATAGCTCAACTCATCATCCCAATCAACGTCCTCTGGTCGCAGCCAAATATTCTTCTCGCCACTCATTAGCCTATCTAAAGTAGTAGTAAATATATCAAAACCGGCATATAAGTCAGCCGTCATTTTAATAATTCGTTTCTCGGTGCTAACGTTTCCGGCAATCAGTAGCAGATGCGGATAGGTGTATTCAGAATCACTGGCAGCATCACAGTGCATATTGATGCGTTTTCTAATCCGCCAGCTCATAGTGAAGGCTGGGAATACCTCAACTAGATAGTCTGGTATTTTGTCAGTTTTGCCTTCCAGCTTTAGATGCGGTGTTGGTTTAATGTAATCACTAGGATTAAGTTGGTATTTGGTATAGCCATAAAACGTATCTGGATAGTGTTTCCGAAGTATTAACCAAATCTTTATATATAGCAGCTGGGTATCGATTTGCTCGTCAGTGAAGTATTTATTCTTGTAGTGCAGTTGAGTACGTTCATAGCCATGATGTTTTAAGTAGCGGATACCTGCTGACGCTAGACAATAGGTTGCTGATCTGCCTCTTAACCTAAAACTACTATCGTATTGCTTAGCTATATAACCTTGTTTAACTAATACTGATAATCTTTCATATATTGTCGACCTATCTTTTCCTAATAATTCTGCTAATAAATCACTATTAATAAATCGATACTTCAATAAATACAACATCAACTCTATTTGAGACTTAGAAATATGATATCTTGTTTTAGGCTCTTGACTTCTCATCCTGCTCCTACTATTTTGTGCCTATATGTATATATAAAAGAAAGGGAGAAAAAATAAAAGAGTTAACAGATGAAAAAACGCAAATAATATGATATTTCGTTAGTGGGGTTTTTATCCACAGAAATACTATATTTTGTACTTGACTCTATCCTTTTTGGGATAGTATAATTATCCTTGAAAGGATAATTATTATCAGTCTAGGGGGGAGCTATGAGCAGACAAATCGGTTCAAAAAACAAAGAACAACTAATACCTGAACTCGCAATGAGCGAAGTAGAGCGATTAAGATATATCGCTGCACTAATCATCGAGCTAATGGAAAGTGAAATGGCTCCAAAGGAGGCACGCTATGCAGCCTTTGAAAAATAAATGTGCCGTAGCTGCTATAAGGGTCTCAACCACCAAGCAAGGCACCGACGGTGACTCCCCAGAGGCCCAAAAAGAACAGATAGAACGTTTCGCTAATGATAGAGGCATTACTATTAAGAAATTCTTTGTTTTCCTAGAATCCGCCAGCAAAGAGCAGCAACCGATGCAAGAGGCTGTTGATTATTGCACCAACGCCAAAAACGGCATAGACCTGTTTATCATCAAGTCAATTGATCGGTTCACGCGTGGTGGTTCGCTCAGTTATGATATGCTCAAAACTCAACTAGAATCTAATAAAATCCAGCTTGTCGATATTTACGGTATTATCAGCTCCCAGCAGATCAATACGCTTGATCATCTAGGTTTTGAATACAAGTGGAGCGTATTCAGCCCAAGCAAGAAATCCGAGATACTCGAAGCAGAGCGATCAAAGGACGAGCTGCGCGACATTATGAGCCGTATGATTGGCGCAGAGATACGCTATACACAAAACGGTTACTGGATGCGCCAAGCGCCGATTGGCTATGTTAGCGAGAAAGTCGAGACCAGGCACGGCAAACGCTGTATTCTGCGACCACATCCAGCGGAAGCCGAACATATTATCCGTATCTTCGAATTAAGAGCAGAGGGATTATTAACCGACAAACAGATTGCTGAAAAAGTTAGCGCACTAGGTTTTAGGACAAGAATACGCTACAAGCGCGACAACGAAGACCGTACGCGCATTATCCAACAGATGGGAGACGCAAAACTGACCGAGAAAAACCTGAAAAAAATCGTGTCCAATCCGATATATGCTGGTATAAACGTTGAAAAATGGACGAATTACCAGGCTATTAAGTGTGTTTTTGACGGACTTGTGCCTATTGATCTGTTTAATCGTGCCAACCGTGGCAAAAAGTATATTGCAGTCGATGGCGATAATTACCAAATTCTTAGACAAAAACCAAAACCTCACCAGATGGACAAATCGCAGCACAATCCAGATTATGCCTTTCGAAAATTCATACTGTGCCCAGAGTGCTCTTCGCCACTTCTGGGTAGCGCATCTCGCGGTAAAAACGGAAAACGCTATCCAGCATACCATTGCAGTAATCATGGGCACTACTTCCGCGTGCCTAAGGATGTTATGGAGGAAAAAATCATGTTATTTGTGAGACAGTTAAAGGTAGAGGATGCAAAAATCAATACTTTAATAGAGGCTGTACGAGAAGAATATGAGCGACGTCTCAAAAATAACGGCAGCGATTCCGGACGAATCGATGCGCAAATTACGGCTCTTCGTGGAGAAATTAGCGTCACGCTTGGCAAAATTAAGTTCCTGAGCAGCCCGTCAGCAATCGCCTACATAGAAAGCGATGTTGAAGCTATGGAGAGCAAGATACGCCACCTGGAGCGTGAAAAGGCCCAAATGGCGAAGCAAAAGCCGCTAGATATAGAATCAATCCTTAGAAAGGCTCGCTACTTTCTGGAACACCTGGACGAACTCCTGTTAAAGCAAGCAAATCCAACACGAAAAGCACAACTTTTTGGCGCATTATTTAATCAATTGCCTACCTATAATGATTTAGATTCTGGAAATCAAAAAACACCCCTTTTTACAGGGGTGAATTCCGTATTCGGACTTGCGTCGCTTGAAAAATCTCTTTTGGTGATCTCACCGGGAATTGAACCCGGATTGCCAGGATGAAAACCTGGTGTCCTGACCATTAGACGATGAGACCATGCAACTGGCGCCTGATTATTGTAACAAAAAACGCGGTTTTTGACCAGATAGTCTATTTGTTTTCAAAAATACTTGTCATATTCTGGCTTTATTGTATTATTTATTGACTTTATTACGTGTTTATGGTAAAATATAGCCACAGTTACATAAGGTGTGAGGACCTGAAAGTAACGGAGGAAATTAATAATATGTCACAAAAAACCGTATATTTTTATACTGTTTTTTAACTATCTATTAAATTATTTGATTCTTTCGCCGTACGGCGAAAAGAGACGGATCAAAAGAAAGTGAGACCTAATTTATGAAAACTAAAGCATCGTTAATTTCGATGGTTGCGGCTGCGGTCGTAATACCTACGGCATTATTCGCCTGCACCCATCGGACACCAGACATTACTGATTGTAAAACAGTAAGCGACCATGACATATGCCAGCCGACGCCAACGCCGACTCCGACACCATGTCCGTCGCCGACACCGACGCCTACCCCAACACCAACTCCGACTCCGACACCAACCCCTTCGCCGACTCCTAGTCCGACTCCGACACCAACCCCTACGCCGGCCAAGGAACTTCCGGTCACTGGTGCCAAAGAAAATATCATTGCGTTCTTGGGTCTTGGTACAATGGTTGCGAGCATAGGTTATTACCGTGCAAGCCGCCGCTCATCAATGAACCGATAGCGCGAGTCTGACCGCTCCAAATTTTCTGAAGTGATTCAGACAAAGCATAGCTACCCCTTAGTAATAGGGGGTAGTTTTGTTTTTATTAAAAGAAAACAAATTTTAACGCACGTAAAAACCAGCCCGCCATATATTACACTTTTGGCCCGGCCGGACAGTATGTGTAATGTGAGAGTAGGGGTATGGTAGTTTTGTGCAAAATTTTTGTAAAATTTTTAGGTGGTTTACGTACTGATTGTTTGGCGTTAGATTTGATATAATTAATAGTAACAATGGCAAAGCACAAAAAGAAACGAAACAAGGTCTACTCCGGTGTCGAAGCTTCTATGGCTCGTCCGGTCATTACTCGTATTTCGGCTGTCAACCGATCGAAAGCCGGTCAATGGTGGTTCGAAAATAAAAAAAGGCTCAAGCCTATCCTGATAGCGACTGCGGTCGTACTATTTGTTATCGTTCTGATTATTCAAATTGTTCACATCAGCGGCGCTTGATTCCAGCGGCTTGATTGGCAACCTGAACCCGAAGGTGCTACCCTTGCCTTCGACCGACTCGAAAACAATCGTGCCACCGTGCGCGTCAACGACTTTTTTAGCCAAAAACAGGCCTACGCCGGTGCCGTCCGGACGCTGTTTTTTGGCGTTACTGGCACGGTAAAACTTCGTGAAAAGTTGCGCCTGTTCGCTCTTAGGAACTCCTATACCAGTATCTTTGACCGTGAATAGCACTTCATCGCCATCAACGGATAAATTGATAAGTATCTTTGTTCCTTCACGGGAATAGTAAATCGAATTGTCGGCAAAATTCATTACTACTTGACGGATTTTACCTTCGTCAAGATCAAGTATCGGGATATCCTTAGGCTTATGATAGACAAATTTCAAATCACGTGCCTCGGCGGTCGGTCTAAGGCTATCAATTTCCTGTTCGACGATTTTCGACAAATCGACCGGATACCTGTCAAGCACGAATTTGCCGGTCTGCAGCCTGGAAACATTCAAAAAGTCATTGATCAGACAAACCATGCGCTCGCTGCTAAGGAAAGCCTCTTCTAACAAATGCCGTTGTGAATCGGAAATTTCGCCCGCATCGCCATCCAGTACCATACTGATATATCCTTTTACGCTGGTCAGTGGCGTACGTAATTGGTGGCTGGCAATGCTGACGAATTCGTCTTTGACCTTATCCAGCCGCTGTAACGTGGCATTATTAATACGAAGTTCTTTGGTGGCATTATTAATACGCTGCTGCAAGGTCGCGTTAAGTTCCCTGATTTCGTGAACAGCCAAGGCGTTTTGGACTGCAATTATCAGCCCGTCCGAAATAGTATTCAAGGCCCTCAGATCCCGGTTGGTATAACCGGACGTCTTGTGATCACCCAGACACAGAAAACCGAGCATTTTACCATCCTGAATCAGCGGCAAAACCAGTTCGACCCAGTGGCTGACCAGTAGGCGCCTAATCGGGTCGTCCGTTTCCATTTGCGAAGCGGCTACGACTCCGTCTTGCTTGAAATATTCTGCCATTTTGAGCGCATCGTACTTCGGCAGCTGTTTGTGCCGTGAAGTACCGGCCGACATATAATGGCCGTTGTCCGTAAATATAAAAAAGAAAGCCTGTTCACTTTTTATCGTAGTCGCGATTTCGTATGCCGCCCGCTCTAACAGGCCGCGTAAATCGGTATTCGAAGTCAAAGTATTGTTCAGACGTGAATAAAAATCATCGGTATCGTAGTTGTCTTTGTAGAATATTTTGTTGGTTACTTTATCAAAGAATTTTTTGACGGGCTGAAATGCAAATGCTAGCATAAGAGCCAATAGAATATTTACCGGGCTTACGCTAACCGTCGAGCTAACATGGCCTCTAAATAAGGATACAGATAGTACATAGGCCAACCCGTAATACAAACCCGATAATGTCATAAGCGAAAGAATATAGGCGAACGTTCTGATCGCAGCCGATTTGATATCAAAGAATTGATATCTAACGATGGCAAGTCCAACTATTATCGACATGATCAACAAACTTACCGGAATAATCATTTGGACTTCCGCAGACTCACTGAAAAAGATACTCCCGACAACTAGTGCTATTACCGCCTGCAAAAAACCAAATACTATTAAACCATCTTTGGTTCTATCTTTTTTTGATTTGCTATTTATTGCACTCTTCAATAGTTCATAAAAGGCAACCATAAATACTATGCCTATAGCAAGCACATATAATTGATATAGATTTGAATACTGGTTAATTATTATACCCGCATGCTCTCCCCAGGCATCCCTTATCATATAACCAGACATGTTCATTATTAGTTCTACGACGAAGAATATGGACACTAAAACATACAGCCATTTTTGCAGAGGTTTGTTCACATACAATCTACTAAATCCGTAAAAGAAAAAAGCCATTGCAAAAGAAATCGCAGAAGCAAATTGAATAAGCCGTAGTCCAATTTCTCCGTGAAGTGAAAAAGTCTGCACAATACTCTGCACAAATAACCATACACTCGAGATGTACACAGCTACAACAAAAAACATTTTTGATTTACTGAAACTGCTTAATGCAACGACCGTAGCAATGGTCACCATACCGGCGATAGAAAGGATGTAGATAATTAACGATAATGCATCCATTGTTGATATTGTAACCGATGGGTGCTACCTTGTATACATGAGCATTTTGGCTGTAATTAATCCTATTACAATATGACTGATAATATCCCAGATTTCCCCGATTCTAGAAAGTTTACGCTTAACGACATTGATTGGTTCTACCAATACTACATTGAGCACGGATTCAACCCGTACGTTGATATTCATCCAGAGAATTTGTACGTGTGGCTGAATATCCACAATGACTTGACTATCAGCAGACTGGATGGGTTCTTGATACTAAGTTATACTAACATTCTCGATGATAATAAATTCAACATCATACCTTTGGCTAATCCTTTGAAAAACCAGGTACTTGAACAGATTATGTCATATTTAAAGAACAGAGGTTTGCCTCTAGAAATACGTGAAATTCCATCGACAATCTGCGATGAATTAGACCAGGACCAATGGCAACTTGATGATGACCGCGATAGTTTCGAATACATACTAGACACAAGTCAACAATCATTACTGGAGGGTAAAATTTTTCACCATCAACGCAGGCGCATTAATTATTTCGAAAGAGAACATTCAAACGACGAAATTGAAATAAAATATTTCCGAGAGTTTGATGATGAAATAAAAGAGGCTTTTTCTAGACATATAGATACAATGTCGTTTAACAGTAGTGACGAATCTGCACAAAACAACGTCGTTGAGCCGGTTACCATTCGGAAGAATCTTGAATACGCACCAACTTTTCATAAAAAAGCACTCGTAACCAAAATAAACGGGGATGTAGTATCGCTTGCAATGCTCTCATATATAGATAAGAATACGGCCGCAATCAACCACTTGAAAGTAGACTATTCGGTAAAATATATTTTTCAGTACACCATTTATCAGCTTGCAAAAATTCTGAAAGACGATGGAATAGCCGAAATGAATATTGAGCAGGACCTAGGAATAAGCGGCCTTAGGACATTCAAAGAACGCTTAGAGCCCTCGAGATTATTAGAAAAAAAGATTATTCGTTCTCGCCACCAATAGACCATAATCTGTAGCTTACCTCGTCAACCTTTTTCGAGGGCCTTAGATTCGTATATTCACAAGTACTACTCATAGCGTTATCAACTATCCTTGGTATATATTTTTTCGACAAATTAGTGTTTTCATACAAAACGCTTGCACTTATTCCCGCTTCGTCAGCAGCGTTTGCGAATACCTTAATCGGCAATGATGCATAACTGCGACCGACGCCCGCCGATACAATACCGGGCGTAAACATATTAGTTACATAGTCGGAGTTGCCATTTGAAGCAAATTCTTTACTGAGAAAATCTTGGTTAAGCCAATACAGGCTATTCACGTCGTCATTAAAATATGTAAAACATATTAATTGTTCATCGTCGTTTTCTTCTTTTGCATAGGTCGCAGCTAACAGGGTACTATTTCGACGCAACAAACTAAAGAAGTCTTCCTTGGAATCCTGCATAGATATCGGATGACCTTCGCCAAGAAAATTAAACTTGTTGTTATATATATGCCACATTTCTTCTGCCTGTTGATCAGTTATCCTGTCACCCATCTCTAGGTATGTCACGGTTTTACCGTCCGGCGTAATGTAGGGGCCAATATTTTTTTCATAATAATCTTTAACATCGCTCAGGCTTATTTTTTTCCGCTGGCCTCTGTCTTCTTTTTGCTCCGCGCAACAAGAATACAAAATTAATGAAGCCTGCTCGTCGCCTTTCGCCGCCCTGGAATCAACCAACGGTTTTTCGGTGTGCAGAATGCCAATTTTATCGAGCAACTCGCCTAAAGCAGCCGATTCATCACCATTGTGATCACTAAAGTAAAGTGCGCATCCATTAGTCGAATTAGCCAGTTTGTCTGCAAGTTGATCCCTTTCGTCATCAGTCAATTCGTGAACGGGCAGCGTCAATATTTTTACATCAGATGACAATTCTTTTGCATATTCTTTACACCTGGCGGTATCGTATCCCATCGCTAAACCATGCTCTACGCCCATCAACACAGGAACTCGACAGTCACTTGAATCTATAAAACTAGTGTTAGGGTCTTCGATAATTTCGTTATATGCCTGTTCGGACAGTATCCCTCTGCGCCTTGACCCGTCATTATGGATATTGCATACCGCCTCATAATTTCCGTAATCAATAATTGAGTTTTCTGAACTTTGCTCAATCGCCTCAGTGCAAATGGCGTCTGTGTCTTTTTCAAACAAATTTTCGCTGGACATACGATAGAATAGCCCCTCTTTGTTATTTATTTTTATAGCACACCCCGGGATTTGAAAACCCGTTAAATTTTTCAGTAAAAGCAGTGGTATATGCACCGGCACACTCGAAATATATTTTGTCACCAACCTCGATATTCGATGACAATGGAACGTCGAATAATATCGTGTCTTGACTATCACATGTCGGGCCTGTCAGGTTGTAGATATCCCGCTCCTTCGATTTTCTTGAATCGTGGACAGGAAATGCGAGAGTATTGCCGGTTTGGAGTGATTCCATAAAACCGTTATGAGCACCGACGTCCAAATGTAGCCAATTTCTATCATTCCTCTCTGCCGTTCCGATAACAGTACTAACCATAGTGCCGGCATTAGCGACCATATATCTGCCAGGTTCGGCCACAACTCTAATGTTTTCCGGGATATATTTTTTCAGAGCTTTTAACACCGTGTTAGCTATCCTGTCTAGATTGTCGCGCTTGACGTCATCGTAACAAACAGGAAAACCGCCGCCGATATCAAGAAACATAAGGTTGATTCGGTCTTTTTTTAGCGAATTGATCAATTTCGAACTGTGCCTGATCGCATATTCCCATGATTTGTAATCCAGCATCTGCGAACCGACATGAAATGATATACCATAAGATATAAGCCCGCATTTTTTTGCATATTTCATCAAATCCCTAGCTTGCTCGATCGAGACACCAAATTTTCCTTCGCTTGGAACAGTACTTTTTCTCACCGGTATAGATATACGAACGTAGACTTTCGAACCGGGAGCCCCTTCGGCTAGTTTATCGACTTCACTGTAGCTATCAAAAGCGAAGTGTTCGACACCGGCCTTATAAGCCGATTTTATATCGTCCAAGGTCTTTATAGGATTGCTAAACAATATTCTGCCTGGATCAGCGCCGACTTTCATTGCTTTTTTCAGTTCATTGAACGAAGATATTTCAAACTGTCCGCCACAGCTTAAAACTGTTTTCATAATTTCTGGGTTTGGATTACACTTCATAGCGTAGTAAATTTCAATACCATCAAGATGTTTTTGAAGTTTGCTATACGCCTCCTTTACTTTATCCAAATCAATTTCAAGATACGGTGTTCTTCTATGATTTATCGATACATTAGTAGTAATTTTGGATTCTGTCATACAGTCTTTCAACTAGTTACTTTGGTTGGCCTTTCTAGCTGCGAAAATTAATTTAGCTAATTATAACATGTTGGTATTAATAAATAAAGTCAACGCTGGCGTAGCTTAGATTTATCTTATCATTATAATTATGAATTTTATATTCATGTTATAATTCAAAAAAGAATAATAAGGGAAAATTATGACGAAGATAGCCATTATCGAGGACGATCCAGTAATCAGCCAAATGTATAGGATGAAATTCGAGGCTGACGGATTCGATGTGCAATTAGCGAACAACGGCAAGCGCGGCGTCGCGTTGGTCGAAGTTTTTTTGCCTGACATCATTCTGCTTGATTTGCAAATGCCTGAAATGGATGGCGCCGAAGCCCTCGCTATTATTCGTAAAAACGAATGGGGTAAAAACATTCCGGTCATCATTTTGACTAACTTAGGCGAGGAAGAATCGCCGAAAGAATTACGCGCCCTAGGCATCCACAGTTACATCGTCAAGGCCAACCTGACCCCCCGTCAAGTCGTTGAACGAGTCAAAGAAGCCCTGAATATCACCGAATAGATTTAAATATCCTGCTGGCCTTTTTGGTCGGCTACTTTTCGGGCTGCCAGGATGACGTTGTCAAACAAAGCTGTCACGGTCAGCGGACCGACGCCGCCTTTTGCGGGCGTGATCGTCAAGTCTTGACGCTGACGAATTTCATCCGACAAGTCACCGACGATTTTGCCGTGTTCGGCAGCAGTACCTGCGTCGACAACCGTAGCACCGGACTTGATCATATCACTAGTAATCAAACCAGGTACTCCGGTAGCAGTAACGATTACGTCAGCCGATTTAATGGTGCCGACAAGGTCCGGTGTTTTGCTGTCGCAAACCGTTACGTCAAAACCCTCGCTCTTCCATAATTTATAAAGCGGCGCGCCGACCAAACGGCCGTTGCCGACGATTACGATTTTTTTGTAATTCAGTTCCACGTTATATCCGGCTAGCAGCCAATCGATAGCCATTGCCGTTGCCGGTACGAATACGGAGTGACCACTTAGGCCGTCAACGTCTTTTTCACCATTGACAGCATTGACCGCCGTCTCGGTCATAGCAGAATCAGCCAAAGGTAATTGTACGATAATACCGTGGACGTTTTCGTCGCGGTTCAGTGATTCTATCTGATTAATCAGTTCAGAATCGGTCGGTCTATAGATATCGACTTCAACCAAAATATCTTCGCCGTACTGACGTTTCAGCCGCATATAGGTTTCAATTGTCGGGTCGTCACTGGTATGCACGATTGCCAAACGCGGAATAGTCCGCCACGATTGACGCAGTGCCCGCACTTGTTTTGCCTGCCGCTCTTTGATGTATCCGGCCAGTTCCGATCCGTTCAATATCTTCATCCCGTTAGAACTCACTTTCAAACATACTAGTATCAGTAATTATTCGTTTTATTCGCAAAAGTACTAGACGCAAGAAAGTATGTTGTAGAGTTTTAACGAGATTCATTCTTTACATCTTAACAGATAGTATCCCTGTGGTAAAATCAATTTTCTTTATTTGGTTGCACTTGTTTAAATCAAGATTAGATTGCTAGCGACAGGGCTTCATCAAGCAGTTTACTTCTTCGCCAATCTTTGGTCATTTCGACCACTGATGTAGTGACTTCGACCGTTCGTTTGTCACCTACATTGATATATAATTTTATTTTTTCAAGTTCACCGCCATCATCATAAACAGGTATACCGCCGCAACAGTAAACTACGCGTCTTTCACTGTGAAGTTCAACGTCATCGCTATCGAATCTTCCGACGAATGTGTCCGGGTTGATTATTGACTCCTGGCTAATATTATCGACAGATAATTTTCCGCCTTCGCCCCTCAACAATCTTGCTGAACCGATAGAATACACAAATTTGTCATTTACTCTTTGAATTCCGTGGATAGGAAAGACTGCTTCATTGTCATTAAGCCAAATAGGAGGCATGGTCGTGCCAATCCTATGCTCCATCCATGTGACACCTTCCGGGAAATCAATGTATTGACTATGAGTTACTTTACCGTCCTCATAATGTTTAAATACTCGCAATCTATGGTTATTTTCATGACCTTCCTGCCTAAACGCAAACAAGTCAGGTCCAATTGCCGTGACATTTTTACCGGGCGCAATACTGATATCCTCACCTAAAGGAGTCGTCTGATCACCTGTCATCTCTTCAACAACCTCTATACCCGATGATTTTTCTTCTGCAAGTTTGTCAGCAAATCTTTGATCAGAAGAATTTTGACCAAGTGCAATACCACCTAGGAATTTAACGATCTTGAGCTTTGAGAGCCCTTCTTTTAATTCTTCAGCAGATTTAACAATCATCACGGCAGGGTGTGGAATATAATCATTGCCCTTGCGGACGACAGAGGTAAGCCCAAAGGCGATTCTGCCATCCGGCAGTTGCATAGCCCTTGCATCCTCTAACAAGTGTTCTTCCGGCCGAGGTTTCCAAACCTCTTCTGATGATTCATAATTTCCTTCTTGGTCAAGGGTCATCAATACTAAAGAACCGACATCAGGCTCACCTTCCCCACCGGCAGCTTCAACTTTCCGACCCAACAAATAGGTCTTGCCTTTGTCTATGCCTTCTTTTTTACCTTCCCAAGCAGCAGCATTATAAAATCCTTCGGTATTCGGTATTTCTCGAATATCTAAAATAGCATCGTGGAGAGGTTCTAGTTCAAAAGATGATTGTTCACTGTTTATTTCGACCGGCTTACTTAGAGGATAAAATTCTGGTTTATCAACAATTGCTGGGACCTTATTCGCCTCGTAATCCATAGTCTTATTTCATAATATATTTAAATATTTTACTATTTGTAATAAATATTATGTTATTTACTCCTAAGCTCCTTATATACCAATTCGGCCATATTGTCAAGTCCTTATAACAATTCTATTTAACTAGGTAAGTATCTTAATCACGCCTCTTTTGTTACTTTTTTAGTAAACTACGTATATATTATCATAAGCTGCGTATAACAAAATATATGAGTAAAAATTTATTTATTATTTAACTACCCAAATTTTGAACGCTGATATACAATAAGCATAACCATGAATAAAGATGTAACTGATTTCGAGCGCTTTAGGCGCGCCACAAACTATTTAACGGCAGCCCAAATTTTCTTGCAAGATAATTTCCTGCTGGAAAGGCCGCTGACGGCCGACGACATCAAACCAAGGCTCCTAGGGCACTGGGGTTCCGGTCCGGGTGTAAATTTGGCATATGTCCACCTGAACAGCATTATCAAAAAATTCGGCCAAGAAATGATGTTCGTACTGGGACCGGGCCACGCCTTCCCCGCCTTACAAGCCAACTTGTTTTTGGAAGGATCACTAGGCGAATTCTACCCCAAAGCGACACACACTTACGAGGGTATTGAATATATTTGTCGTAATTTCAGCTGGCCGTACGGCTTTCCTAGCCACTCGAACCCCGGCACGCCAGGCGTAATTTTAGAGGGCGGCGAATTAGGCTACTCGCTATCGACGTCATACGGCGCGGTGCTCGACAATCCAAATATGATAGTTGCCTGTTTAGTCGGCGATGGCGAAAGCGAAACCGGCCCATTGTCAGGCGCATGGAACATCAATAAACTGATAAATCCGAAAACAAACGGCACCGTACTGCCAATTCTGCATCTGAACGGCTACAAGATTTCCGCTCCGACCGTTCCGGGACGCATGAGCGACGATGAATTGATGTCGCTGTTTCGTGGATACGGTTACGAACCGCGCATCGTCAGCGGCGATAATTTGGACGAACAAATGGAAGACGCCCTGGAATGGGCTCATCACCTGATTTGGAGTATCAAAGAAGCCCCTGAAACACCTGTCGCACCGCATATGCCGATGATTATCATGCGCACTTTGAAGGGTATGTCCGGTCCGAAGGAATTGAACGGACAAAAGATCGAGGGTAATTGTCTGGCTCACCAAGTAGTCCTGACCGATGCAAAAACCGATCCTCAGCAATTGAAAATGCTGGAAGATTGGCTGCGTTCGTATAAATTTGAAGAACTTTTCAGCCGCGAAAAAGGTTTTGGCGATTTCGTCAAAAACTTAGTACCGACAGGCAACCAGCGCATGGGCATGAGCCCGCACGCACACGGCGGCAACCCGGTCTATAAACCGCTTCATCTACCATCAGTCGAGGAATTTTCAGAGGACGCTAAAGTACCCGGCACGATTGGCTCCAGCAGTATGATTCAATCAGGTAAATATCTAAAGGAAGTCTTTAAACTCAACAAACACAACAAGAACTTCCGCCTGATGTCACCGGATGAAACTTATTCGAACAAGTTGGACGGTATTTTCGAAGAGGCGTCGCGCGCTTGGGTTTGGCCGAGTGAACCATGGGATAAAGACATGTCACCTGACGGACGCGTCATGGAAATGCTAAGCGAACACAATCTGCAAGGTTTGGCGCAAGGTTACGTTTTGACCGGCCGGCACACGATTTTTGCCAGTTACGAAGCTTTCATCCAAGTCGTCGCCAGTATGATGGACCAATATGCCAAATTCGTCAAACGCGCGGCCGATTACGAGTGGCGCGGACCGTTCCCGTCGCTAAATTACATTCTGACAAGTTCTGGTTGGCGCCAAGACCATAACGGTTTCAGCCACCAAAACCCCGGTTTTATCGACGGCGTACTACAAAGGCACGGTAATTTCGTTGATGTATACTTCCCTGCCGATTCCAATAGCACTATGGTAGTATTGGAACGCATGCTCAGCTCGACCAAGCAGATTAATGTCATGGTCGCCGGAAAAACCATCGAACCGCGTTGGTTGACACCTGAACTGGCACGTAAACAAATAGACACTGGAATCATGACATGGGATTTTGCCAGTGATGACGATCCGGATGTCGTATTGGTTGGCGTCGGTGACTATCCGACCAAAGAAACTTTGGCGGCTATCGATTTAATCAAGACTGAAATGCCCGAAGCACGCCTAAGGTTCGTAAATGTCAGCTCATTGACCGCCCACGGTTTCGGACAAGGCAAAAGATGGATTAATGAAAAAGAATTCAATAAATACTTCACGACTGACAAACCGGTTATCTGTAATTTCCACGGTTATCCCGAAGCCTTCAAGGCTATCCTGTTCAATTACGTATCGGATGCGACCAGATTCGACGTAAGAGGATACATCGAAAGCGGCAGTACCACGACGCCGTTCGACATGCACGTTCGCAACAAAACCAGCCGCTATCATATGGTAATGGCCGTGTTTGAGAGATTAGCCGAAACCGGCCGCGTATCAAACGATGACGCCCGCAAGATCATCGTCAAATACCAACAAAAGATTTACGACAACACCGAATACATAAAACGTCACGGAATCGACATGCCAGAGATAGACTCTTGGCAATGGGGCAAGCGCGAGGCTAAAAACGAAGCCGCTATCAAGTCAGCCCACGACGTCTCGGACTGCTAAGGATCTGCCAAAAAATCATTACACTAAGTAATCCGCCCCGGAAAACTGGGGCGGATTTGATTTAGTATACTTAGTTATTACTTGTTAGTACTGACCTAGTGTCGGCGGTGTCGAAGGAGTGTTATCCTCTGGCGTAGTCGGCGGCTGAGGAATAGTGTCAGCCGGAACATCGCTAGGAGCTGTCGGTTGATACGGCGAAGCAACAGATTCCGTCGGCGCTGGCGCAGGGCTAGCATAGTCAGGAACGCTAGATGCAGCTGCCGGGCTTGAAAAATCAGTTGGGTTACTGGCCGATTGGAATTGGCTGACTACCGGTTCTGCCGGCGCAGGTGCGGCCATAGCGTCCGGAGTAGCGGGGGTATCGGCAGGGCTTTGATCCGTTGCCGGCGCTGCACCAGTAACGGCGGCCGGTTCGTCTGATTTTTTACCTTTGAAGATCGAGAATAAATTAAAACTCATACTTATCCTTATATTACATTTACTTAAACACAAGCATATACCATTAATCTTTACTGCGCAAGATTCCAGATAGCAATTTCAATCAGATTCGATTATTTGTCTGGCCACTTCTTTGGCAAATTTGGTACCAATCATATGGTTTACGGTCTGCAGTTTGGTTATTCTGACATTTCTTGATACAGCCAGCTGGTTGACGATTTTTTGAATCAAAAATTCGTCCAACGTCCCATAGATAATATTAACGGGCATATTTAAATTTTTGATATCGTCATAGGCGTCCTGTTTGATAATTGTATGCCTTAATGAGCGTCTGAAACCGTACCAATTCTCTTCGTTGACTTCCATCCCGTCGCCGATACGCAACAATTTTCGTAAAATTTGCGAGTTATTGATAGTGAAATCCTTGTTCTCGGACAAAAAGTCATAAGCGTTCATATACAAATCCGTACGTGTACGAGAAATATTAGTGTGCAGCTCACTGTCCTTGGGATATAGTGGCGGACTTAGCAAAAACGCTCGTTTGACATCACGCGGGTACAGGCGGCAATAACGAGCCGATATTATTGCCCCCATCGAATGGCCGACTATCTTGAATGGCCGGCGGACTTTTAGTTTTCTCAGGGTTCTTCGCACACTGGCAACATGATCATCAACATTGTAATCACAAGTAATCGGTTTTGGTGACTGACCAAAGCCCAACAAATCCAAGGCGATGACGCGATAAGTATCGGTGTCCAGTTGCTTTATTAAAAGGTCCCAGGTTTTTGATGTTGCAGCAATACCATGCAACAGAACAATAGTCGGCTTGCGCCTGCCGCCAGAATCGTAGGCGACATAAAGCGAATATCCCGGCCTGAATTTGTTTATTAATCCATTTAGGAATTTGAACATATAACACTAGTATAACAGAGTACAAATATCGTCGTAATGACAGTTTATATTACAAAGAATTGAATTTATCTTCGTCAAATTCTTCCAACGAATCGATAATCAAATCGGCAGTTTGGATAAGTTTATGATTTTTATGGCCCTCGTCCGGAACAGCTACGCATTTCATTTTCGCTGCCTTGGCAGCCAAGACTCCCAGCGGCGAATCTTCAAAAACCAAACATTTATACGGTGGAACTCCTAATTGATCTGCAGTTGAAATATATATCCCCGGATGCGGTTTGCCATACTTTTCATGTTGAGCTGAATGAACCCGTACAAAATATTTCCGGATATCAAGCGTATCTATAACGGTATCAATGACTTCTTCGTACGACGATGAAGCTATCGCCATAGGAATCGATTTTTGCTTGAAATATTCTAGTATCTCGATTACGCCCGGCAGCAATTTGCCTTCAGATTTGATGAGTTCGATTACTTTGTCGATAATCATAGCTTCGACATCTTTGCGCGAGGCACCGACCCACGGTTTTTCATTGTATCGATATTCGACGATTTCATCGATACGAAATGCCATCGTTTGCCTCATATCATCCTCGCTAAGGTTAACTCCGACGCTACTAAAGCCATGGGCTTCGGCCCGATGCCACAACGGTTCACTATTTATCAACAGGCCGTCCATATCAAAAATTATCGCTTCAATCATTCCAATATAATATCAAAGTTTTTATTGTATGCTTAATATATGGAATCGAAAGACCAATGGTTTAAAAATGCTACTATTTACCAGATATACCCTTGGAGTTTTGCCGATTCTAATAATGACGGCATTGGCGATCTGGCCGGTATTACTAGCCGTCTGAATTATCTTGAAGACTTGAAAGTCGACGCGATTTGGCTATGTCCTATCTATAAATCACCTATGGCCGATTTTGGCTATGACGTTTCGGATTACCGCGACATAGATCCCAGATTCGGCAGTCTGACCGATTTCGATAATCTAATCAACGAAGCTCACTTGAGAAACATCAAGATTATTATGGATTTCGTTGCCAACCACACATCCAATCAACACGATTGGTTCCTTGAGTCCAGATCGTCAAGGACGAATCCCAAGCGCGACTGGTACATTTGGAAAGACCCTGGTAGCGACGGCAGCCCGCCAAATAACTGGCAAAGCAGTTTTGGCGGATCGGCTTGGGAATATGACGATAATACCGGGCAATACTATTTGCATACTTTCCTAAAAGAACAGCCTGATCTTAATTGGGAAAACCCCCAGGTCAGAAAGGCTATGCAGGACGTTATCCGTTTTTGGTTCGACCGCGGCGTTTACGGGCTGCGCGTCGACGCCGTTCAATTGATTTCGAAAGACACAGAATTCAAAGACAAAGAATACGTCGAAGGCGGTCCGTGCAACCAAATGTCGCCGGTACCAAATTCCGGCTTTGGTCCTAACTTCAAAGAGTATATCAGAGCCATCACTTCAGTAGCCCGTGAATATCCAGGCCGCTTTACGATGTACGAATCCGATCCATATAAGACTTGGGACGTTTCGCATTACCTAGGTTGGTACGATTTGATTGACTACGAAGTTTCCGCACCTCTGTATTTTGGAATATTTTCATTGACCAGCAACTGGAACGCCAAAGCTTTCGGCCAATTCATCGAGGGATTCCAAATTAACTTGCCGGAAACAAGCTTCCCTGTGTATTTTTACAGCAACCACGACTCGGCCCGTCTAGCCAGCAGAATCGGTCAAGAAAATGTCAGACTGGCAGCAATGGCACTACTGGCTCTGCCGGGCATCAGAATAATTTATTACGGTGACGAATTGGGAATGGAAAACGTATATATTTCGCCCGAGGATTCGCGCGATTTAGAAAAGGATAATGCCAGTAATAGCGGCGGCCGGGACGGTTGCCGTACGCCGATGCAGTGGTCGCCAGGCGAATATGCCGGCTTTTCGAGACACAAGCCATGGCTGCCTGTCAGTCCGGACTACTATGACCGCAACGTCGAAAAATTAGCTAGGGATGAATCGTCGATATTGGCTTTGTATCAGCATTTGGGAAAGTTGAACAAAACAAACCCTGCCTTAAAAAAAGGCGTGTATTCACAGGTTGAACAGCTGTGCGACGAGGCGTTTATTTTCAAGCGTGTTTATGGCGAAAATGAAGTGTTGGTTATTATGAATTTCTCCGACCATCAAGTATCGTTCGCCACTCCATGGAATGACGGCAATTTGTTATTATCTACCATACCGGATACGGCCGTCGGAGCGAAGAATCTCAGTTTTATCGAGTTGCAGCCCAAAGAAGGCTGGATCGTCGAGGTTTAACAGGTTTAGTAATGACAAAAATAATCAAAACAGACTGTCCGGAATATAATTTTGACCGCGAACCGGATTTGAAAAAAATCGGTAAAAAAATTGACAAAGTTCTAACTGATAATTTCAATAGTAAAGATATAATCTTACGTTGTGTACAATCCGGCAAGCATGAGTCGAAACAGGCTTTGATCGATCATATCATCAGAAGCGGCTCCGACTATTACGAAGCCGAAAGCCACAAAGCCACTAATATGGCAGACCGTAAAATCGATTTATACGGCTATGCTTGCACCGTTGGCAAATCAAATATCGGCTATCATATGCTAGAAGGTTTTCATATTTTTAAACCGAAGTGCTTGGAAAAACCCCAATATCCGGTCGATATATGGATGATCTATAATCCCGAACAATTGGAAAATGTTGAGTATCTACACCAGAGGTACAACGTAATAGCCCGTGACGGTTATTTATTCAAAAACAAAGACGACAAAAGAAAAGTATTAATCGGTTTGATTATTGTCAACTAAAAAGCTATTTCTTTACTTTTCTTTTTGTCTCTAGCCATTCGGGTACGTCGATGAACCTGATTTCCGGCCAACTGTCAATCTCTTCTTCGGCTACGTCATAATACACTTGATAGACCGGTTCAACGCTGCCATGCATGGCGTTGGACATCTCAAAGCCCAATTTGCCGGCGACTTCCTTTAGTTTTTCTTCGCTCGGCGCTTCGATTTCGATAAAACTCGGTATCCACGGCCAAGTATCCAATTCAATCTCTACGTCGCCCAGTTCCCAACTTTCACGCTTGGTTTCTTGATACGATTTTGAGGCCAACCCGATTGCCTCCAGTAATTTGCAGGTTGTCTCAAAATCATCGACAATGACGGTGGTTTCTTTGGTGCCGTGCAATGTCCTGTCGCTCAGTTGTTTATAACTTAGCGTAGTTTTGTCGCCTTCGTTTCGAACCCTGACCCAACCGCCGACTTTTTCCAGCCTTTTGTCCGGAAAATCATAAGGACAGCGTTTCATAACCCTTTCTGATTGGATTAATTGCGCCCCTAAATCATTCAGTTTTCGACGCATTTCTTCGATATCTATATCCAGCCATTTGGCTTCTATTTCAGTTTGCATGATTCAGATTATAGTCTATTTTTTCAAATCAAAAAATTTTTTGACAATGTCTTAAAGGTGTTCACTCGTTATAAAACAAAGACTTATAATTTTACATCGAGTTCACGCAGTTTTCGCTCGGCCTGAGCGGCAGATTCGAATAGAACGCCAGTCATGCCAACCACTTCCGCGCCGTCGATGCAGAACTTGTTGTCATCAATAAACACTGCCTCCGAAGGATTAAGTTGTAAACGATTAAGCGCTACCTCGTATATCTGTTTGCTTGGTTTGATAAAACCGACTTCGCCGGAAACGACAATATCGTCAAAATATTTTTCCAAATCGTTTCGTCGCAAAATCTTGCGAATAAAATCAGACGAGGCATTCGATATTATACCTATTTTATAGTTTGCTTTCAGAACAACTATCAACTTGATCGCCTCGTAATCGATTCTTTCGACCGTATCGAATTCCCTCTTGATTTCATCGGCCGGCTGGCCGCTTAATGCGCTAAGATATTCGAAAAACTGAGACATGTTGGTTTGCCCCATATCGGCCTGTTGAGCCGCCAATTGATAACCGCCCTCTCTTTTGTAGCCATGATGCCTTAGCCAAGATTCAAAAGGCGCTCCCCAAATGACACCGAAAAAATCAAAGATAATCGCCTTGACCAAGACTTATTCCTCTAATTTTTCAGGCTTGATAGACTCAATGCCCAATTTATAATCCGTCGATTGATCGCTGATTTGGTGTTTCAAAGCCTCGACGTATTCCGGATGCAATAAGAATTCACCGTTAACCAATACTTCCCTATCCCAGGGATTCAATATCAGTTCGTCCGTGACGATACCCACATAATCCGGTACATCGGCCGATTTTTCATGAGCGTATAGCGTCATAGTGCGGACTTCCGACACGCCGATTTGCTCTAGTTCTTGCTTGACGATACGTAAAGTCTGACCGGTATCGCAAATCTCGTCGACTATTAATGCTCGTTTACCATTCAGATACTCAGTCGGACGCTGGATCCAAACGGGGTCGCTATAAACGATTTTGTCATTGACCCGCCTGGTGAGCCTGACAACAAACAGTTCGGTCAGCAGCATATGAGACATCAAAGTAGCCGGATAAAGACCGCCGCGTGCGATACCGACAATTATTTCCGGTTTATATTTCTCTACCGCGAGTGCAAGGCCCTTGCATAATCCGTAATAATCATCCCAAGAAATATTTTTTATACCTTTTCGATTATTGTATGCGTATGATTCAGACATAGTTTGATTATAGCAAATGAAGAGATTCGAAATTATTTGTAAAACACTATCCACCATCATAAATATTGACATATATTTGCTTTAGTGTTATAATTACATTATCACATACTATTCAATGAGGTGGTTGTGAACAGATCATAAAGTGCCAGTGACGCAAACTTATTGCGACAAGTACCAAAAAAATTGAAAGCAGGTGATTGTATTGCCACTAGTCGACGTTTTTCTCAAACCCGGTTTCCGATTAATGCTATTGGACATGAATAATAAGGGCAATTTCTTTAAGACTGAATCAGAAACAAACCTAATTGTTAAACGCGACTTTGCTCCCGCCTTGCCGATGATCTTAGTCAAATATGCCAAGTTAATAGGGCTCGACGCTAACACCCCGCCAGAAGGCGTTCAGGTCATGTGTCATAACTACGGCGAGTATGATATTAACATCGCCAACGTTTGGGTCAAAGTCCAGTTTAGCGAACGTATGCCTAGCGAGGACATACGCAAGATCATCCGAGATAAACTCTATGAAGAATTCATAAACTGGTTCATTGATGCCGGATTTATTCCTCAAGATTTTGTCATGGACCTTTTCTGGGGTCCGACAAACGGAAAGGGCGTCGTTGACGGCGTCAAAATTGAATGGTAATCACTGCTCTGGCACTTTGCCTCCGAAGAAATTCGGAGGCATTTTTTTGTCATATATATTATCGATAATACCGTGCTAATATCAAAGTATGGACAAGATTGAACTTACCGATAAAATATTGTCTTCTAGAACAAAAACTTACGCCACCGGCAGCGGAAAAGTCAAGCCGGTATTTGCCGGCTCTTACCAGCTTGAATATTCGCAAGGCGACTGGTTTTACCGAGACGTATACTACAACGGCAAAGGTATTTTCAATGGGCTCGAGACGATTTATTTCAAGGGCGATCCCGTCTGGTCGATGTCATACTTTGGCGATTATAGCAAAATGACCGAAGAACAGGCTGACACGCTGCTGCGGGAAGCTTTGATTGATTTATGGCAAGAGACTAGAATGTTTAAAAAAGTCGAAAAAGATTTTAGTAATTTTCACTACGTCTGCGACGGCCAAGGATCGATCGATGAATTGAATGGTACGGAAGAAATATTAGTAAACAATAAACGCGTCTACTTCTTTTACTACGCAGGCGGTTATATAGGCAGGCAATAAGTAAAATTATTTTTGAGCTTCGTAATTAGGTTTGCCACACCAATCATCGTCAGAAGCGTCGTTTCAAAAAATATTCGCAAGTTGCATTAACAGAGGTAATGGTGTACAATGTTTCATCGTAACGGGCCAGTAGCTCAGCTGGTTAGAGCGTCTGCCTCTTAAGCAGAATGTCGAGGGTTCAAGTCCCTCCTGGCCCTCCAAACAATAAAACCAAGTTATGCCTTGGTATTATTGTTTGAAGACCCGAAGACTAACCTCACTTGTGCCCATTTTGTTATTATTGCCCATTTTGTTATTATTAATTCATGCATAAATCTCAAGAATCTCTATCAAAAGAATTGGATGAGGCTGCCAAAAAAGTCAAAGTTGGCGGATATTATTATCATTACAAAAAACCGAGCGACGCCTACGAAGTTATTAATCTAGCGGTTACAGAATGGGACGACAAAATTTGCGTAATTTATCAGGCACAATACGGCGACGGATTAATATTTGTACGTCCGCTGGACAGTTGGTTGGAAAAAGCCGAATGGCAAGGTAAAACCGTCAAACGCTTCACGCCAATAAAATAACTGCTTATAACTCGTCTTTTTTGTTCGTAATGAACATACCCCATTGCCTGATTAGGCGCAGGGTTGTTTTTAATGGCAATTCTATCAACATGTCCAGGACTAAGGCTACTATATTGACGCGAGCATATTTGTCGCTAATCCACTGCCCGACGATGACGAAAGGCAGATAAAAGAAATCGCGTAACATCGTAATGCCGCTCTGTTGCCCTTCGACGACTTCCAACTCGCGAATTTGTCTGGACAGACGAAAACCAAGAAAACTGGCAGCCGAGAGGAAGGTGAAGAATATGAATAAATGCAAGATTTCGAAACCGAAATTCACCAGCAACAGCGCGACACCACCGAACACCAAAATCGAAAACATCGCATAAACGGCGTTAAACGCCAACCCGAAACCTTTGCTTGGTTGACGCGAAAGCATGACCGCATGGTTATCGCCGTACAACAATTTATCGGCAGCATCAGTCAGTGCATGAGCATTGATTGGTCCCGGCAACCGCAATGTGAATCGCAATAAAATCATGTATATTGGCGGGAACAACAGATTGATAACCAGTGGCAACAGCAATAACGAGCCGGCAGTAACGTAGTCATAAGGCACTTCGATCGCTATTCCGATTAACACTTTTGTAATAATCAGAAACATTACGCTTTTTACTACGCCTTTGTTAATGCGCTTGTTTATCTGGGAATATTCAGTTTCGATCCGCTTGCCGTATGTTGACAAAAACTGCTGTCGCGATTCAAACATTTGAGCCGCGTTGTCATTGTCGTCAACCAGATGCCAAAGAATCCTTAGCGGTGCCGATTGTCTGTTAACTAACCTATACACTTTATCGGCGGCCTTGGAATCCAAAACGCCGTCAATCATTTCATTGGTTTGTTTATAGGCATTTGTACCCGGCCTTTGCTGGTAGCGGCGCAACAGCACCGTGCGCACCGTGGCGGGATCGGATTTTAACAAGGCTCTGTGGACAGCGACGAATAGCGCTACTTCATAGTTCGAAAGCGACGGGCCGAACCTGCGTCGGTTAATACTTTTAAGAAAATAGTCATAAGCGAACTGAGCAAACACTTCGCGTTTGCAATCAAAGATCAACAGCTGTTCGACTTCAACCGCCAGAACATCAAGCGACCATTCTTCTTTGCCATATTTGACGTGAGCCGAAAAATACTCTGATGCCAGTTGGTTTATCTGTTTTATTAGTGAAGTTGCTATCGAATCGTTCTGCAAATAACCGGCAAGCGTCAGCTCGATTATCAGTTCTTCGCCACTATCCCCTACGACCGCCTCGTCACGGGTAAGAAAAACTCGTTTATAGAACCTCTTGATAGCATACTGTAGCAAATGATCTTCGGCATATTCGGCAGCATTCCGCAACTGTTCATATGCGTAAGTCAAAGTACGGCCAGCACCGGTCACATGTATCTTTTGGGCATGAAGACGATTAGTAGCTAATGATTTGTTTTGAGCTACCGCAGCGTTCAGAGCGCCGGAAAATTGTCGACCTAATTGGTTTAATGTATTCATAAATTCGCTAGATATCAAAACGCCGCTATTCAGCCCGTTTAATGATGCTGATTATACGCTAGTACTAGTGTTAATACAAGAAAATGATAGCAAGTGGCTCATCCGCCCATTTACAAAAGAACATAGCGTACACCCGGACGGATAGCGGCCTTCGCCGGACGGCGAAGGCCTTCTCCATTCGTTCACGAAAATATGCAATTACGCCCGGACGGATATCGTCCCTCACCAAATTAGTGAGGGACTCCTCCGCTCATTCGCAAAAGAAAATGCTTTCAGCGCTTTCTTTTGCTTCAATCGCTACGCCGAACCTGCGGTTCGGATTCGCTTCGCGAATCTACCAAAATATATTGGCGAGTTTTAACTCGCCAATATATTTTGGTACACCCGGACGGATTCGAACCGCCGACCCTCTGTTCCGAAGACAGATGCTCTAATCCGCTGAGCTACGGGTGCGCACCAGGGGTAATTATACCATGTAAACCTGCGTTGGGCTATAATGAATACAATGCAAACTCAAAACGACATACCTATAAAAGAACTAACCACCATGAAGCTAGGCGGCAAGGCGCGTTTCGTCACAGACGTGAACACTACCAAAGAAGTCGCAGCCGCTTGCCAAGAAGCCAAGGCCAAATCGTTGCCCATATTCGTTATTGGCAGCGGCAGCAACATAATAGCAAAAGACAATGGGTTTGACGGACTGATCATCCGCATGCGCATACCTGGATTTGAGGTCATCGCCGATGATGCAGACTCTACGACCATTCGTGTCGGCGCCGGTGAAAATTGGGATTCTATCGTCGAACGTACCGTCAACATGAATCTAAGCGGCATTGAAGCTATGTCTGCCATCCCTGGGACCGCCGGTGCCGGACCAATCCAAAACGTAGGTGCGTATGGCCAGGAAATAGCCGACACGCTGGTTTCGTTGGAAGCCTACGACACGCAAACCGACGGTTTCGTTAGTCTGACAAAAGCCGACTGCAAATTCGCCTATCGTTACAGTATTTTTCGCGGCGAAGCAGCGGGACGCTATGTCATCACCTCGGTAACTTTGCGTCTGTTAAAAACGCAGCCTAGGCCGCCTTTTTACGACTCGTTGCAAAAATACTTCAAAGAAAATAACGTCCAAACGTTCACCGTAAAAATCGTCAGGGATGCCGTTATGAAATTGCGACAGGAAAAACTGCCGAATCCCGAATATCTGCCAAATTCCGGTTCTTTCTTTAAAAATGCTATCGTTAATGCCGATCAAATCGATGGTTTGAAAGCTATCGACCCAAATATACCGCTGTATGAACTGGCGGATGGAAAATATAAAATACCGGCCGGTTGGCTGATTGAACGCGCTGGATTCAAGGGCAAACTACTACACGGCATGCGCGTGCATGATAAAAATGCCTTGATACTGATAAATGAATCGGCCGCTTCGTACGATGATTTGGCTAGTGCCCGCGATGAAATAATTGGCAAAATATACGACATTTTTCATATCCGAATCGAACAAGAACCGCTCGAAATCTAAACCGCTTGCGATTTAACTTTAAAGTGTTTATGATTGTATTATATGGAACGCCGTGGGTTTACTATTGTCGAGTTGTCTATCGTCATCACCATCATGGCTATTCTTTTAGTCATGGGGGTTGTCAATCTGCGCGATGCACAGGCGAACGGATATGACGCGGAACGCAGGTCCGATATTGAAAGCATCGCCTCACACTTGGAAACATTTTATTCATCAGGCACCGATGGAAGCACCGAAACCGGCCGTTATCCTTCGACCGTTTTGGTCGCAAGCAGTTCGAACATGACTTCAATGCTGCGCGATATTGATCTAAAATTAGTGACTGCACCTGGATCAGGCTCTACTCCGACTTCGACGTTCATAGCGGCGACCTGCACTGACGAATGCGTGCAGACAACCGCTGGTGTCACCCCGCAACCAACTATCAACCAATACGTTTACCAACCGATTCAAAGCGACGGCACACTATGCACAGCCGAAACGCAGGAGTGCCGCAAATTTAACCTATATTACAGACTTCAAGTCGATGACACGGTCTATATGTTAACGAGTAAAAATCAATGACAACAAAATCAAAGCAATCGGGATTTTCGGCAATCGAATTATTAATCACGCTGTTTATTGCGGCGGCATTTTTAGTATCCGGTTACCAACTCTATAACCTTGTCATCAAAGACGGCGGGCAAAGCCGCTTGCAAGCGAGAGCAAATAACGCCGCTTATGACTATCTTCAGCGTTACAAACCGACAGTAACGACCCTGTGCACAGAACAAACACCGGTCAACAATCAATCTGACACCACGATAACGGGGTTATCGAACGCCTACGTTACCGTATCGATAACCTGCCCGTATGGTACGACCTCGCCCGTTTCTAAAGTACTTGTCACAATCGCTTACGGCAGTCCTCAAAAGACGGTTTCAAGTTCGTCCTATTCAAACAGCGCGGATTACACTAGGACTGAAAATATCGTTAATGATGGGCTTATTTTTTATGTTGACGCGGGCAAATCATATTCTTATTCCGGCAGCGGTACCGCTTGGAATGACATGAGCGTTAGCGGCTGGAACGCGACTCTTAATAGTGCTGGGTATTCATTCAGCAGTAATAATGGCGGCGTTATCAACTTTGACGGATCAAGCGGTTACGCCACGGTATCATCGGCTGGGTTTTTATCTCGAATTGGCAGTACCTATACTATTTCAATCTGGGTTAATGACATTTCAAGCGAAACCGAAATATATGAATCGAACGACAGATTCGTAGCGTTCGCAAACGGAACGACTGGTATTCAGTTGGGCTTAGGTCGTTACAACAGCCACAATTTTTTCTATATCCAAGAGGGTATTTCCACTAATCAAAATGCAAATCAAGTCATCCTGGATATGACATATACCGGTTGGCATAATATTGTAGCTACAAGTAACGGCGCAGGTACCTACAATATGTATATTGATGGTGTGCTTGATAATGATGGTGCGAATTATGCTGCAAGCTCCACGCCTTATGTCACCAGTACCGGATATTTATACATCGGTCAAAGAGGTAATAGTGGCGGCTATGCACACTGCAGTTTACCTAGTGTGATGATATATAATAAAGCGCTATCATCTACGGAAGTACAAACAAATTTTAACGCCCTCAGGGGAAGGTACGGGATATGAAAAAGATAAATATTCTGTCACTCTCTAATAATCTACGGTCGAAAACCATGAGCCTGTCGAATGGCTTCACTATCGTTGAAATAACCATCATCGTACCGATAGCTATGTTGGCGATTGGCGTTTTCATTACCGCAATCGTCAGTATGACCGGTGACGTCCTTTCGACTCGAGCATCCAATGCCTTGGCCTACACCGTCCAAGACGCCCTTAACCGCATTGAACAGGATGTCAATTACAGCGACGCGTTTTTACCTGTTAATAACATAACTTTGACGTCTCCCCAGGGATATAACGACGATACAACAAACTTTCACAACGCAGACGCCACCAACGGCACGATGCTGATATTAAAAACTTTTGCGACGACCAGCAACCCGCTCGGTTCGGCACGAAACCTTGTATATAACGACGGGCAGCCATATCAATGCAGCAATTCACAAATCAACAAGAACACACCGCTGACGTTGAATATCGTGTATTTTGTCAAAGACAATACGCTTTGGCGA